>JAZTZF010000081.1:0-4125 GCA_045637325.1 Eubacteriales bacterium
GTCTTTTTGCGCCGGCGCTCACAAGATTTTACAAAATGCGTATAGGCGCATTTTTGGGCGGAATGTCAGAGGTCATGTGCGAGCCGATAGTTAACAAAATACGCGCATCGGGCGGCAAATTTATCTTCTCGGAAACGGTAGAAACGGGAATAACAAAAGGCGGTTCGGTCATCGGCGTTCAAACCTCGTCGGGCAAAAAAATGTATGCCGAATCGGTAGTAATAGCAACAACGCTGCCCTCTGCAAAAAAGATACTGTCGGTGCTGAAGGATAGGGAAGAGTTAAAATGTCTTTTCTATCTCCTCGAAATGTCGGCATGCACGATTCAGTTGGAATTAACTCGCCCTGCGCTGGAAAAGGATATAACCACCTTCGGTCCGCAGACCGATATCGTCAGCTTTGCCGAGCAGTCACGCACCACTTTTCGCGGATCTAACGGCAGACTTTCGGTTATTCTCGGTCACCCCGACGATTACGCGGATAAAACAAAGGAAGAGATACTCCCGACGGTCATCGAACAGCTTTCGTCGCTCGGAGTGAATATCGGTGATTCTGTTATTAAAGCACGCAAGGTCTGCGAAAAGAATGAATTTTATTCGCTTTCGAAAGGCTCTCAACACAAGCGCCCCAAGCAATTTACAGGCATAAACGGACTTTTCCTTGCAGGCGATTATACGCTTACCCCCTCTTTTGCTACCATGGAAGGCGCGGTCATATCAGGCAAAAAAGCCGCGAAATATGTTCTTAAACGCAACAAAAAATAACCTGCGTCGAGCAGGTTATTTTTGTTAATTTTAGAGATGAATCATCTCTTGTCCATCGGAATATATTCTCTGTCGTTCATTACGCTTATGTAGGCAGGACGGATTATCTTGCCTGCGTTCTGTATTTCTTCAATTCGGTGTGCAGACCAGCCTGCAATGCGCGAGACTGCAAATATGGGCGTATAAAGCTCGTTGGGAAGACCCAGCATTTTGTATATCAATCCCGAATAAAAATCCACATTCGCGCTGACACCCTTGTACATTTTGCGCTTTTCGGCAATCAATTCGGGCGCAAGCTCGGCAACCGTTTCATAAAGCTCGTAGTCCTCTTGACGGCCTTTTTCCTTGGCAAGTAGTTTTGCGCATTCCTTAAGTATGTCCGATCTCGGGTCGGAAAGCGAATAAACCGCATGCCCCATACCGTATATAAGACCTGCGTTGTCAAACGCCTGCTTGTCAAGAAGCCGTTTCAGATAATCCTCTATCTCGCACTTTTTCTTAATGTTTATCGACTTTTTCATGTCGTCAAACATTTTAACTACTTTTATGTTTGCGCCGCCGTGGCGGGGTCCCTTGAGCGAACCGAGTGCCGCGGCGATTGCGGAATAGGTATCGGTACCCGAGGATGTTACTACATGAGTGGTAAAGGTAGAGTTATTACCGCCGCCGTGTTCGGCATGCAATACCATCGAAAGGTCGAGGATCTTTGCCTCCAACTCCGAAAACTCTCCGTCCTTGCGTAAAATATGCAATAGATTCTCGGCAGTCGAAAACTGCGGTTTGGGGAGCCTTATATGCAAGCTTTTGCCCCTGTGATAATGGCGATATGACTGATATCCGTATACCGCCAACAAGGGGAACATTGCAATCATCTGCATGCTCTGCCTAAGGACATTCGGTATCGAGATATCGTCGGGATTATCGTCGTATGCATAGAGCGCAAGTACGCATCGGGAAAGAATATTCATCATATCCTTGCCGGGCGCTTTTAATATCATATCGCGCACGAACGATTTGGGCAGACTGCGGTATTTTACAAGCTCGTGGGAGAACTCGTCAAGCTGTTCTCTGTTAGGCAGTTCCGAAAACAAAAGTAAATAAACGGTTTCTTCAAACCCGAATCGGTTATCCTTTTGAAACCCGTCTACAAGATCGCGCACATCGATACCGCGATAGCAAAGCTGACCTTCGCAAGGGATAGCATCACCGAACTCGTTAATATCCTTTGCTTTGATTTTAGAAACCTCGGTCAGACCTGTAACCACACCGTTGCCGTTCATATCGCGCAGACCCTTGTTTACACGGTGTTGTATATACATATTCGGTTCTATGCGGTTGTTGCGGTTGGATATTTCCGACATTTTGGCAATGTAAGGGGTTATTTCGGAATATTTCATAATTTTCCTCCTTGCATTTTAATAAAATATCTTAGCTTGATTATATATTATTTTGTTACAAAAATCAAGTGCGCGTTTTGCGTCAAAATATATAATAAAAAAACACTTTGTCGGAATATAGAATCGGCGGTGATAAAATGCAAAAAATCAAGTAAATGCGGAGCAGATAATGAAAAAACTATTGACAAAATAAAAAAAGAGTATTATTATATAGGACAATAACCGTTTTGTGAAAGGAGTATACGAGATGTTCTTTTATGCATATCAGTATTTTTATTATTTTAAAAAGGACTGCTCGTTTGCTCTGAACGCATAATTACACGTTCATAACAAAAAGGCAGTCCGCTCCGCTATGCTATTTAAAAGCATCAGGTGGCGGATTTTTTGTTTTAAGGAGTAAGAAACAATGAACGATCTTGATAAGGCAAGAAATATTATCAATGCAACCGACAAGGAAATGGCAAAACTGTTTGAGCAGCGTATGGACGCTGTACGGATGGTTGCAAATTATAAAAAAGAACATGGCATCCCCGTCGAGGATACGGGCAGAGAATCCGAGATAATAGAACGCAACTCCCAAATGATTTCTTCGGATGATTACCGTTCGTATTATGTTGATTTTCTTCACGGCACAATAGATATTTCAAAGAAATTTCAGCACCGCCTGCTGGACGGAATGCGCGTGGCATACAGCGGAGTCGAGGGCGCGTTTGCAAATATCGTTGCCGAAAGGATATTCCCCGACGCAACCTGCATAGGGTATCCCGATTTCAAATCGGCATTTGATGCGGCGGCAGAGGGGGAATGCGACTGTGCACTCCTTCCCGTAGAAAATAGCTTTAACGGCGATGTGGGAAAGGTCTTGGACCTCGCGTTTTTCGGAGATTTGTATATAAACGGCGTGTACGAAGCAGAGATCATACAAAACCTGCTTGCCGTCAAGGGTGCCGAAATGCACGAAATAAAGCAGGTCATCAGCCATCCGCAGGCGCTCGGTCAATGTGCCGCATATATAGAAAAGCACGGGTTCGAAGCAATCGAAGCGGTAAATACTGCAGTTGCGGCAAAAACCGTGGCAGAGTCGGGCAGACGCGATATTGCGGCAATAGCAAGCGAAGAGGCGGCTCTTAAATTCGGCTTGAACAAGCTCGAAGGGCATATTAACGAAAGCAGTACAAACACAACACGCTTTGCCGTATTTTCGCGCAACCGCCATGAAATTGCCGCAAATGATAAGCGTTTTATAATGCTTTTTACCGTCAAAAATGTTGCAGGCTCGCTCGGGCGTGCCGTTTCGGTAATAGGCGAACACGGATTCAATCTTCGTGCGCTTAAAAGCCGTCCCACAAAAGATCTTAGCTGGGAATATTATTTCTATGCAGAGGGCGAGGGCAATTTGGGCACTTTTGAGGGTAAGGCAATGCTCGCCGAACTCAATGCATGCTGCAATACGGTGAAAATAGTCGCAAGCTACGAAAAAGAAATCAAAATCTGATTTTTTTACTTTGGAGAAAGAATTATGATAATACCCGTAAAAACGGCTGTCGGAAGCTACGATATCATCCTTGAACGCGGCTCACTAAATAAAATAGGGGAATATTTGAACCTATCGCGCAAGGTGCTTATAGTGACCGACAGCGGCGTACCTGTCGAATATGCAAATAAGATCTCGAAAAAATGCTCACAACCTTATATCGTAACGGTGGAGCAGGGAGAGGCATCAAAAAATCTTGCCAATTTCGAATATCTCCTTTCGAAGCTCGTCGAATACGGCTTTACTCGTACCGACTGTGTAATCGCGGTGGGCGGCGGTGTGGTAGGCGACCTTGCGGGATTTACCGCAAGCGCGTATATGCGCGGTATCGATTTTTATAATATCCCCACTACCTTGCTTTCTCAGGTCGATTCGTCGATAGGCGGAAAGACCGCAGTGGATTTTATGGGTATAAAAAATATCGTCGGCG
>JAZTZF010000082.1:0-2068 GCA_045637325.1 Eubacteriales bacterium
GGTTGCGGTCATAAGCCGTCTTACGGTTTCGCCGTCCACGCGTGAGTTGCGGACGATAAACTCTATAATGCGCTCCTGCATTTTTGATAAATTGGCAAATGTCTGGGGAACACCTATTACCAAGCCGTTAAGCCGTACGGGGTGCAGTGTCATGGTTGCGCTTGGCACGATAAAAGATTTTTTTGCCGACACTGCCAAAGGCACGCCTATCGAATGTCCGCCGCCCAGGACTATCGATACGGTGGGTTTTGTCATGCCTGCGATAAGCTCGGCTATTGCAAGACCTGCCTCAATATCGCCTCCTATGGTGTTGAGCAACAGCAAAAGTCCGTCTATATCGTCGTTTTCTTCAACCGCCACAAGGGTAGGTATGCATTGCTCGTATTTGGTCGATTTGGTTTGCGGAGATGCGGCAAAGTGCCCCTCTATCTGTCCTGCAATGACCATAGAGTGTATGCATATACCGTTGCCGACGGTGGTAACGCTTTGATTAGGTATAAAAGAGTTGCCGTATTCTTCGTTTTGTTCTGCGTTTTCGCATTCGGGATCGCAGCAACAATGCTTTTTGAAGTTTGTCATGATAAATTCCTTTTTTGTTTTTTGTAATAACTATTGTTTCCCTGATCAAGCATAAAAAATCCTCAATTGACGATAATAAAGAAAAATTAACCTTTATCGGCAGGAGTTATTATGCGAACAAACCTACGCGGCAAACTCAAAAAGTCATATGCGGTCATAAAAAGGAATCTGGGCGAGCGCAATGTGTCGGCTTGGCTTTGCGATAATTTTTATGTAATAGATAAGCATTACCGCAAAGCGTTGGGAAATAGAAACGCGTTAAAGTACGCGCGTCTGTGTGATATTTTGAACCGATACTGCGCCGACCGCGATTATGTTGCCGCGCCGAAAACGCTTATAAATTATTTAAAGGCTCAGAATTATGACTTTTCTTACCGCGAACTCTGTTCGGTACAGGTTTTGCTGTCGGTATGCTCTATAATAAAAATAGGGGATATTCTTGCCGAAAACAAAGGCACCGATCTGTTGCCGAATGCCATAAAATTACTTCATTCGCTATCTAACCCGGAATACGACGATATCCTGCCTTCGGTATGGAAACCCGAGGAATCGGTTTTGCGGTTTGAGGAAGGATATTCGAACTACGATTCGGCTACCAAATGTCAATACCGCGAAAAGATTTCGGAATATGCGATTGAGCATAATTTGTCCGAAACCGATGCCGTCAAAGAGCTTACGGCAGAGGCGCAGAAAAACAATATCCCCTTGGGTACGAAACTGTTCGAACCGCAAAAACGCTATAAATTCGCATGGTGCTTAACGGTAAGTGCGATATTTATATCGCTTACTCTTATTTCGGCATGTTTTATCTCGTGGTTGACGGTATTGCTTTTAATACCCTTCGGCGTCGCTTCGGGCGCGATTGCCGATCAGATAATATCTGTCTTTGCGCGCGCATTCCGCGCACCGAGATTAGATCTTAACAAGATCCCCGACAATGCCAAGACGCTGGTTACGGTTGCGGCATTAATGTCGGGCGGAAAGGGCGACGATAAGGTTTTCGAATCGCTTTCGAGATTCAGATATATGAATCCTGACGATAATGTATATTTTTGCCTGCTTGCCGACCTGCCCGACTCCGATTCTCCCTATCAGCTCAACGATAATACGATAATAGAATCGGCGCACAAAAAGATAGATGAGCTTAATGCACTTCACGGAGAGCGATTTTGCCTGTTTTTCCGCGAGCGTGTTCTCAACAAGAGCGAAAACCGCTACGGCGGCTGGGAACGCAAGCGCGGAGCGGTATGCGAGCTTATCTCGCATATCGTTCACGGTGGCAAAAGCGAGTATCACGGCGGTGATTTTATTCACGATATCAGATATGTGCTTACGCTCGACAGCGATACCAATTTGTCGGTTGGCAGTGTAAACGAGCTGCTGTCGGTCGCTCTGCATCCCGTAAACCGTCCCATTGTCAAAGGAAATCGTGTCGTTTCGGGTTACGGTATCATACAGCCCTCGGTTCGTACCGAGCTAAAAAGCGCAT
>JAZTZF010000083.1:0-2967 GCA_045637325.1 Eubacteriales bacterium
TCTGTTCCCGCAGAATATATGGACGATAACACCAAGATCTACGTTAACCCCACCGGCAGATTTGTTGTCGGCGGCCCCCACGGCGACAGCGGTCTTACCGGACGTAAGATCATCGTCGATACCTATGGCGGATACGCTTCCCACGGCGGCGGCGCGTTCTCCGGTAAGGACCCGACCAAGGTTGACAGAAGCGCGGCTTATATGGCTCGTTACGTTGCAAAGAATATCGTAGCGGCAGGCGCGGCAGACAGATGCGAGGTTCAGATCGCATACGCTATCGGCGTTGCAAGACCTCTCTCCGTGCTTATCAACACCAACGGCACCGGTAAGGTTTCCGACGAAAGACTCGCAGAAATCGTCAACGAAGTATTCGACCTTCGTCCCGCGGCAATTATCGAAACCCTCGACCTCCGCAAGCCTATCTATAAGAACCTTGCGGCATACGGACACTTCGGCCGCGAAGAGCTCGGCGTTAAATGGGAAATCGCCGACAAGGCAGACGAAATCAGAGCACGCATCTAATTACATAATAAAAATACCGTCTCGTTCCTTTCGGTTCGAGACGGATTTTTTATCTAATGTAGGTAATATATGTCGCAAGCGCGGTGTTTTCATAATCGGTCGGAAGAGTTAGTCCCGATTCCTTGGGATTATTCATCGCATAGCCGTAGAGATAGCCTATTGTAAAAAAGTTACCCAAAAGTATCCAATGCGCGTATTCTTCGAGCAGGTCCTTGCGGATATGCGGCAAAAGTATGCGCGTAGAAATCTCGTTTATGCTGTCGCAGTACTTCTTTGCAAGTTCAAGAACGTGAACACGCGCAAGCTTGATAAGCTTATCGTAGGTTTCCCGCGGCATTATCGGCATAGTCGGATAAAGAGCACCGTCCTTTTCCTTTAAAAATCCCGATTTCACAAAACCTGCCGCCCTGAATTTCTCGTTTTCGGTGAGCTCGAGTGCGGGTTCATCGAAAATACGCATGAAAATATCTGCCGTCGATTCATCCAAAATCCCGTTTCTGTAACCGAAGGGCTTGTATTCGAATATATTGCCGTACTGCATCCATCTGTATTTGCTTGTCATATAGTCCGAATGGATATTCGACCACGTAACGCACGGCACACCCGAATCTTTATATTCTATATCCTCGTCGGGAAAACGAACGGTGCCGGCGATACGGTAGTTTTTGCCGTTGTTCTTTGCAACTCTGCCTTCCCATAAATGAGAATTAAGCTCTTCCATATCCTGCTTCATTGCATCGCAGTAAATATAATATAAAAACCACAAAAGCTCCCCAAACGGCATATCATTGCCGTAAAAATCGATTGCGCGCAGCTCCTGCTCCTTGGATTTTATAAGCTCTGTCATTTCTCTGCCCAAATCCTTGTAAACAAGCGATATTTCGTACGAGTTGTCGATCGATGCCTGCAGAGGCAGAATACAAAAATCGATAATATATTTACCCTTCTGAGGTTCTTTTATGAACCTATGCTCTTCGAGCTCTTTAAGTATACCTTCAAAATAAACGGGAGCGCATCCTATCTCGTCTGCAATCTCCTTTATTGTTTTTGCTTCCTTTGCACAGCAAGCGATTATCTGTCTCGCAATTTGATTATCCAAGCGGTGCCAATGCCCGACGATGCTGTATCCGCCCCACATTTGCAGTTCCGCAGGCGCGTAAGATGATCTTCCGAAGTTCATATTTTCTTCCATTCCTTTCTTTATTTCTGTGCGCGCATCGTACAATCGACGCTTTACCGTACCCTCGGGCACAGAAAGCTCTTTTGCAATATCCGAAACCGACATTTCGCGCAGGTAATACATTATTATAACGTTGCGATGCAAACTTGAAAGGCGGGATATATGGTAGTTGAGCTCGTTTATCTCCTCGCTTTTCAGCATTTCGCTGTCGAGCGCGGGCGATTCCGAAGGAACGTTTATGTATTCATCAAGAAGCACGGCGCCGTTTTGCTTCAAGCGATAAAAACGGTTAAGACGGTTTTTTGCCATCTGCCAAAACCACGCATAGAAATTATCTATATCCCTGCCCCTTGCGGCAAGCGCTTCGCAGAGTATCTCCTGTGCAAGATCCTCGGCATCGTTGGGGTCGTTCAGATGCTTCAAGCAAAAACCGTAGGTTGCCTCGATTAAGTCCTCGTTTATCGGCAGGCTCATTCCATTCCCTCCTTTTTGGTTTTTTTACCGATCAACCATATAGTGCAAAACCCGTAGGTTCGGTTCGGTTTGAAAGAAAATATTTTTTATATTATACCGAATTTTTATAACACGGTCAAGTCGATAATAACCCGCACCGTATCTAATCACGATAACGAAAGTAGCGTCTCGAGCAGAGCAATGCCCGAGACGGTACTTCTTTTGTAGGAGATTTTAAGAATTTTCTGTATTATTGCGGTACTTTTATCGAAATATCGCCGCTCGTTGTTTTTACCGAGCAATGACGGACAGGCATTCCGTTCGCTTCGCCCTCTCCGTGATTTTCGGGAATATCGACACTGCCGCCCGAGGAATCAACACTGAAATAGCGAATGGAATTAACATATCCTTCGATATCGCCGCTCGTGGTTTCGAAATTCATTTGCATATACGAATCTATTCCTTCGAACTCGATATCGCCGCTCGTTGCTTTAAACGAAATACCGATACAGGAAACGACGTTTTGTGCTTCGATATCGCCGCTTGTTGTTTCCGCCTGAATATTCAAGTAATTATAAACATCTGCAAGCTTTATATCGCCGCTTGTCGTTTCGAGAAGAATATCCACCGCCCTTGCGCCGTCGATACTTATATCGCCGCTTGATGTTTTAACGGATATTGCCTTGTCGAAGCCGAAATGCTCACTCAATCCCGCGAGATCATCGGCAGTTCCCGATATTTCCTTGTTTTCGCAGGTATAAACCTTTGCTATATCGACGTCGCCGCTCGCCGTTTCGATAACAAACCCGCCT
>JAZTZF010000084.1:0-8624 GCA_045637325.1 Eubacteriales bacterium
TTATGTCGCACAACGCTATCTCCCGACCGATATCAAAGAAGGGGAGTTTTACCGTTTCGGCGATAATAAGACCCAAAAAGCGGCATACGAATACTATAAACTTATACGGGGTATTAAGGAATAGAAACAAAGAAAATGTCGGAGATGTCTTTGCCCTTAAAATGAATTATACTGTTCTTGATTCTAGCACGGCGCGCTCGTCGCGCCGTGCATTTATAACCAAATTTGCAGACAACGCGTTGCCGCAATACCGTGCTGTTATGGGACACGGCGATTTTTACGGCAACGGCAATGACGGTTTTTATATTTGGGAGATACTGCGCCCGAGAAATATCATATCCTTTGACCGCGCGCTGTCGCTTCTTTCGTCGTTTGACGAGGTTTTGGTAACATGGGACAATAACGCGATCAGACGGAACGAAAAAACGATAAAAGATTCTCTTATAAAACTTTGCGGTTCTCAGCTTGCCGAAACACTCAAGAACGATATGTCCTCCGACTATAGCCGACACTCATTTCTGCCGCAGGATATCTATGTGTTCGATCCCGAAATAAAGCTGTATCTGGCATTCACACACAAAAACCTACCCGATTTGGGAAGATTATGCTTTTCTTCCTATATACTTAACGATATGGGCGTAAGCGAATCAATGGCAGAAATGCTTCAAACACTCGAGTTGGATATGTGATGTGTTATTCAAGCTCGTCTTTCAGTTTCGTCAGGGCTTTTGCTTCCTTTCGGGAAACCGTCACCTGTGTCATCCCCAAGGCGCGTCCGGTTTCGGATTGCGTTAGGTTTTTGAAATACCTCAAAAATATTATTTCTCGCTCCTCGCTCGGTAGCTTTTCGATCGCCTGTCTAAGGGCGATCTTTTCATTTATTTCGGGCGTGAAATCGACACCCAGCAGATCCTCCAGCGTGCTGTCCTCGCCGATTTGCTCCGAAAGCGAAACGATCGACGATGCGGCGTTAATGCATTCGACCGTGTCTTCTTCGCTCAGACCGCACATCTTGGCAAGAATAGAAACACTCGGCTCGTTCCCGTTTTGCGAAATATATTCCTCACGCGCCGCCATTACCAAAGCACCTCGGCGCTTCAGCTCGCGCCCTACCTTAATTTCGCCGTCATCGCGCAGAAAACGCTTGATCTCGCCTATTATAAGCGGCACTGCATAGGTCGAGAAAGCCGTTCCGCGCGTAATATCAAAATTACGGATCGCTTTTATCATGCCGATATGCCCTATCTGACATAGATCCTCATAATCGACACCGCGCCCCGTAAAACGCAGAGCTATCGAGCGCACCAACCCCGTATTTTCGTTAACGAGTCTGTCCAGCGCGCCCTTGTCGCCGTCTTTTGCAAGTGTAATAAGTGCCGTTCTGCCGTCATTCACCGCCCGTTAAGCCTCTTTTCAAGCGTAACCGTCGTACCCTTTCCGATAGCCGATTTTACTTTTATTCCGTCGGTAAAAGATTGCATTATGGTAAACCCCATACCGCTTCTTTCGCCGCCGGTGTCGGTGGTATACAGCGGTTGCATGGCGGTGTTTACATCGTCAATTCCGCACCCCTTGTCTTTTATGCGTATTACCAGCTTTCCGCTTTCGGTGAGTTTACACTGTATGTAGATCGGGCAGGTCTGCTTATCGTCAATGCCCGAATAACCGTGAACGATAGCGTTTGTAACGGCTTCGCTCACAACGGTTTTAATATCTGCAATAATCGCAACGCTCGGATCGACCTGCGCCGCAAATGCGGCAACCGCCGCACGGGCAAACCCCTCGTTCACGCTTTTGGCAACGAATTCGGTTTTCATGGTGTTAATAACTTTGTCAGGCATTTCAGATTCCTCTTTCTATCTTCAAAATTTTGTCCATACCGGCAATTTCCAATATTCTGTAAGCCGCCGCCGAAGGGTTTTGTACCACCAAAGTACTACCCACGGTCTGGCATTTTCTCATACGGCCCATAACAAGCCCCAAACCCGACGAATCGCAAAAAGAAACCCCCGAAAGATCAAGCCCGAACTGTATCGGCTGCTCGGATTCAATAATGCAGTCGAGCTTGTCACGCGCGCTCTTTGCGTTGTGGTGGTCGATCTCGCCGATTATAAATGCTACGGTGGTGTCTCCGCGTTTTTCGCTCCTTATCTCCATAGTTTTCGACTCCTTGTATAGTTTTTTTTATTCTATCATCATTAACCGTCGCAATATGTCAGATACTGCGATGCTTGGAAGATTTTCAAAAAAATAAAAAAAGCAGTCGGAAAATCCGACTGCATAAATTATAGAAAAGATTAATTCATCCGAGCAAGACATCTGTCGCAAGCATCACGCAAAATCCTGCCAAAAGTGCATAGGTTGCGCCGCGCTCGCTTCCGTGCGCGTGTGTTTCGGGTATCATTTCATCGCTGACAACATATATCATCGTACCGCCCGCAAAAGCCAAGGCAAAGGGAAGTATAGCCGAAGCAATGCTCACTGCAAAATATCCTATAAGCGTTCCTACAACCTCTACAAAACCGGTAAACATGGCACAAATAAAGGTTTTCTTGGGCGTCACGCCTGCGGCAAGCATCGGGCCGATAATAACCATTCCCTCGGGTATGTTTTGCAGGGCAATACCGCCTGCAATCATAAACGCCTGCGCCGAATCGCCAGAGCCGAACCCAACACCTGCGGCGATCCCTTCGGGGAGATTGTGTATGGCAATAGCTGTCACAAACAGCAATACCTTGCTCAGATCGGCATTGTTGTGCGATTCTGAATCCGAGCCGACCATTTTATGCAAGTGCGGAACTAATTTATCTATCAGGTTAAGGCATAACGCACCTGCAAATATGCCCGATATCGTTATTGCCAAACCGTATTTTCCGCCGTATTCAAGCGACGGCATAACCAGACCGAGTACCGCGGCAGATAGCATTATACCTGCGGCAAACGAGAGAACGATATCCGAGAATTTATGTGAGAAACCTTTGAAAACAAACCCGATAATCACACCGATAACCGTTGCACCGCCTACACCGAGCGCAGTTAATAATACAAGCTCCATAAAATATCCCACCGCCCCTTTCAGTGATAATATACCACAAAGAAATGCGATTTTCAATATAATGTTTTTGAGAACCGCACAACGTTTTTTGTGAAAGAGAAGAACAAGCCGAACAGCAACACAATCGCAGTAATTCTCTTTTTAAGCGAGTTTTTCTCTACAACACGGGTGTTGTGTGATAAAACAGTGTATGATATACTAAGTTCGGAAGCAAGAGCTCGGCTTACTGCTAAAAACGAGGTACTGACTATGAATAATTTAGGAAAACGTATAAAAGATCTTCGGAAGAAGAACGATCTTACCCAAGAAAAGTTAGCAGACTTTCTTGGTGTAACTTACAAAGCTGTTTCTAAGTGGGAATGCGGTGTTACTGTCCCAGACTTGTCTTTAATAGTCCCACTTGCAAAATTGTTTCGCGTTTCTACCGATGAATTACTTGGAAATAATTTCGATGACAGCGAAAAACGACGCTTGGAAATAGAAGATCTGTATAAGAAGACTTGGCAAACTGGTGATTTGAACGATCGACACCGTATTTCAAAAATGGCAGTAGCAGAATTTCCCGGCGATATGAAATATTTAGATTGGCTTGCTTGGGTTACGGCAATGCTTTCCTTTTCGTACGAAGACGATGCAACATATATTGCCGAGCAAGAAAAAGCAATTAAAATGTTCGAATGTGTAATAGACAACACAGCAGATGAACGCATCAAAGCAAGCTCTATTCAGGGAATTGTGCAGTATTTATCATTCAGAGGACGTAATGATGAAGCACTCGAATATGCAAAACAATATCCCGAAAACTATTCTGTAAGCCGCGATGATATTATGCTTGATTGCTTACAAGGTGAAGAAAGAAAAATTCTTTCCCAAAAAATGTTGGATAGACAATTGACGGATATTATAAATCAAATCGAGAGAAACTCGATAGAAGCGTGTATTGCACAAGAGCAGATTATTAACGCTATAATTCCTGACGGAAATTATCTGTATTATAACACGTTTCTTGTTAATAACTATGTAGCGCGTGCAGTGTTTTACGTAAAAGAGAATAAGTTGGATAAAGCTATTGAAGCATTGGAAAAGGCGCGTAAGTTTGCGATTGATTATGATGATTTTATAAACAATAATACATCGTACCGCTTCACAAGTCCATTCCTGAGCGCAGTCGAATATAACACAGCAGATATCTGCAATTCGGGCACTACCACACGCAAAGAGGATTTTATAGACTATATAAAATGTTCGAGTTTTAATGTTCTCTATGCACGCAAAGACTTTCAAGAATTGTTAAAACAATAAGTTTAATAAAGACAGTTATTATAACAAAGAACACCGCCGGGAAAGCATTCATCCTTCTCGGCGGTGTTCTTTGTCTTCACTTATAAATCACAATTCAAGCAATTCTTTATAATCCTTGCGGTCGCGAAGCGGTGCAAGTTGATCACGGCGAAGAAGTTCTCGGAAATTATCAATTTCAGCACCTATGCCTATTTTAGAATAGTTATTTGCATCAAAAGAAAGCTTAGATAAAATATCGCACGTAAAGTTTATTGGCTTTTCTTTTGCTGTTTCCAACGCTTTTTCATGTTCAACAGCATATAAATAGCACTCTTTCATTTTTGCAATAGCTTCATCATACAGACCATCACTCGTAAGGCAAACTGCCTGTAAATAACTATTAAACGCTAAGCGACTATTCATATACAAATAGTTGCCGTCATCGATAATAGCTTTAATTATTTTTTCTGCCGCTTTTGCTGACGAAAGGTCAGGTTTACCAAACTCAAGTTTTAATACCAAATCTCCAAGTGTTTTTGCAATGAGCTCTTGACGTAGAACCTCTCTTTCTTCACCTTTTAAACACCACATTAAAAGTTCGTCACGTTCCGGATGTTGTTCTGCATATTTCTTCGCTTCATCAAGTCTGCCTAAATCCGTGAGCGCAAGTACTATGCCATGTATAGCGTCATTTTTGATATTGATATCATCGCAATCCTCAATTATACGCTCGTAACACCTTATTGAATCTTCATAGTGAGCACTTTGTTCGGGAGTGTTGTTTTCGCAGTTGTGAGTTGCATACCATTGCTCTGCGTCGGCAAGCCATACCAGATAATTGAAGTTAGCCGGATATTCTGCAACTGCAATTTTAGCAATCTCATAACGTTTGGCGGTATCTCCGGTAGTCCATGTATCTCCCCATTGATTCTCTAGTTCAGTTTGGCGAGGATCAGTTACGTTGTCTTTAATCCCAAATAACTCATCTGTTGAAACTCCTAACAAACGTGCCAATGGAACTATCATAGATACATCAGGAGAAGCAACACCCGTTTCCCATTTCGAAATTGCTTGAAAGGAAACGTTCAAATACTCCGCAAGCTTTTCTTGCGTCATATCTTTCTTTTTGCGTAATTCTTTGATTTTAATGCCTATATGCTCCAAGTTTATCACCCTTTTCGGTAGTTTAATAAGCGAGCTCTGCTTTCATAAATATGATACAACTAACGATAAATAAATGCAATAACTTGTTTTTTGAAGAAAACTCGAATGATATTCGAATTAACAAATATCGTTTCTCTTCCTTTTGACGATATGCCAAAATATAAGGATTGTATTAAATGCTATTTCGATAGGGTAGTGTTGATATGTAAACGGCGAGAATATCCAATAGCTCCGCGGGAGTAGGGGGCTTTGTTAATTTAACATCGGCAACATCGCAAAGTTCGTCATAATGAGTTATCCATATTCGGCTTATTGTTTCCCGCAAACACCGTTCTACAGCATTCCAAGAACAACCGTACTTCTCTGCTACCGGCATATACACCTCTTTGATCACCGCTTCTAACCTACTTTCATTTTCAGTGACTAAATATATGGCATACGACAAACGATTATATCCTTTACAGTTTCGATAAACTCCCATGCCTCTTATAACTGTTCTTATCTGCGTTAGCTTAGATGTTTCACTATGTAGTTGTTGACTCATTAATTTCCCGCCTTGATTTTATTTCTTTTCATTTTTCGATAAATTTGTTCCATTTCAACCATCACATCATCTCGCGAGTAGAATAAAAACAATATATCGGCGGGAAGCTTATAAAGGTCCCACAACATCATAATCGTTTCGAAATCCGGATTGGTTAATCCATATTCTATATTACGTAACGTTCTGTCGCTAATATTAATTATCGCCGCCACTTCCTCTTGCGTGTATCCTAACGTACGCCGTCGTCTGTATAAATAATTCCCCAAATCGACAAAATTCACCATATTGACTCCTATTAAGTTCATTTTACGATACCATTTGCAAACTTAATAGGAAATATTTTTCCTATTTCTCAAAGTCATACAGCTTTTAGTATTAACAAAATCACAAATCTTTTCAATTATTGACATGTTCGGAAACGTGACAATATTTACATTTTAGAAACATTCTGTTAACAATCGCAAGGGCTATTTAATTATTAAAGTCCAAAACGTCCAATACTTCAAAAACAACAAAAAACCTCTGTTCATTAATTTGAACAGAGGTTTTACAATTGTTTCTATGAACGCTCAAAAGTCATCCTTGTTGAGCTTAGTTTGATATCGGAAGTGTATACATCGGTAATGAAAACCGAAAGCATGTCCTTGCCGTATGTGCAGTTGCCCGAAAAATAGGTCTCGGTTCCGTCGGCATTGGTTATCGAAACCTTGCCTTCGCTCATATCGGTGAATACAAGCGATATGGAAATGGTTTCGCCGTTGATGTCGACCATTGTCGCATCGGTAATCTTGCCGTCGCCGTTTACCGAGAATTTAATGCTTTCGTTTTCGCAATACCATTCGCTGTCCGGATAATCAACAGGGCGCATTGGTTCTCCGCCGCAGGCTGTCAAGAACATACAAAACACAGCTAAAAACAAAACGATCTTCTTTTTCATAATTCCTCACAATTGTGATAAAATTTATATATGTTGCCTTTATCGGCAATATTATAACATAACAATAAAATTTTTGCAACAGAAATTTCGACAGTCAAAATAGTATATCGCAAAATCATTATTTTGTCTTTTGCTGTCGTTTTACTATTGCTTTTTGTAAAATTTTCGGGTTATAATATACTATGTAAAAATTAACGTACATAGCGAAAATTAATAATATCAAAGTGTGGTGATTTTTTCTTGAACAACAAAAACGATAAAAAGCATAAACTCACGCCGGAAGAATCGGTCTTCCTGCGCGATCTTTTGGTCGAGAACAAAAATAACATCAAAAATGCCGTTCGGTCGGTACTAAAAACCAACTTTAAATATCTCGTCGAGGATTGTATAAGCGAAGTTACCCTCTTGGTATTGCAAAATCCGAAAACACTCATGGAACATAAGAACCCAAACGGGTGGATCGTAGTTGCATCGAAAAGGGTAGCTTCGAATCTTATACGCAAGGAATATACAAGATTAAAAAACACAGGAAAAGAAATTACATACGATATTCCCACCGGTAAAGATACCGTACACGAAGATGCGTTATATAACATCTGGATGGAAAACAAAAGTATCGAAACACTGCTCAAAGAATTGACCCCGCGCGAAAAAGAGGTTTATGATTTAGTTTACAGGAAACGCCTCACGTCAAAGAAAGCCGGAGAACTTCTCGGTATAAGCGCAAGCACGGTGCGAAATATCGATTCCAATATTAAAGAAAAGATAAAATACGCAGTAAAAAAGAAACTTTAAAAATTTTTCAAACGATTTTTAGACACTTTCAAACGTAATCACATATTTATAGTTAGGAGGTAAGATTAGTGCAAAAATACGAACTTGATAATATGACCGGTCAAGACATCAAGGAGATGATAGATGATAAAGAAATAACGTTAGAAGAACTCGATTATTCGTCATTGCAAAAGGTTTTTGACTACGAAACCGATATGCTTGTTTTCGGCACCGGAGATATGGATTTTATAAATAAATGTTCCGAGCTTTTGGAAGAAAAGCAAAACGAACCGATAATAAGCGACGAACGATTTGATGAAATAATCGCAAAAACCTTCGCTGAACGGGCAACGGTAATTCCCGACGGCGAAAAAGTAACTCGCGGCATAAAGAATCACCGCTCTGCAAAACGTACCGTATTGCGCAGGATCGCAATTGTCGCCGCAATCATTATTACCTTATTCGCAACGACCACATTGGTTGCCGCGGCATTCGGGGTAAATATTTTCGAATACGTCGGTAAGCTCGTCCGTAACGACGGCGGTGTTATAGAGGAAAACGGTATAACGTTTTATAACGCCGACGGGACAAAGGAATATGATTCTATAGAGGAGCTTATCGAATCGGAGGATTTGGATATACTTTATCCCACACAGCTTCCCGAGGAGATTTATATCACCAATGTCAAGATGGATAAAGCCCTTAATGGGAATGAAAAAGTAACTATTCAAACCAATGATGTTAATGTCAATATTAAAATTGAGTTAGCATCAGAATATTATTCAACAAATAACCAAGATATATATGAGCATAACGGAATTAGTCACTATATCGTTTATCAACAGGACACTGTATGTTCATATTGCCAA
>JAZTZF010000085.1:0-11747 GCA_045637325.1 Eubacteriales bacterium
TGCATTCCCTTGGAATGGTGTTGCAGTGTCGCTTACGGGTTTTCTTCCGTTTTTGCAAACGGTTTCTCTTTTCGGCAAATTCTTTATAACCTTTGTTACCGCGGCAGCCTGCTACGCTTTTGCGCTTGCTTTGGTTAACAGGTCGCGCATCTTTTTGATTATCGGTACGGCGATTATTTGTTTGAATACCGTTATGGGTGCACTGCTTTGGTTTATACCTACTGAAAAGGGAGAATCTGTTACAGTTGCCTGCATACAAGGCAATGTGCTTTCAAACGAAAAATGGGAAAGCAACAACAGATTTATGATTTTCGACAGATATATGTCTATGACCGAGGATGCCGCAAAAAACGGAGCAAAATTGATTATACTGCCCGAAAGCGCTATTCCCCAATCGTTTGTGCCCGACGGTAGTATTCATAAATCGTTGGCAGAGATTGCGGTGAAGTATGACGTAACGATTATTGCCGGAGTCGGCTATTACGAAACCGATACAAAATCCAATTACAACTCGGTTATTGCGATACTGCCCGACGGCAGTCTTTCCGAGCGATACGACAAACGGCATTTGGTTCCTTTTGGCGAATTTATACCTTTTGCAGACTTCATCGGTGAGGTTATTCCCTTTGTTGGTGAATTTAACAGCGACACGAGCGATCTGACAGAAGGTACGGAACCGATAATTATCGATACCGAGTACGGTCACGTTGCACCGTTGGTATGCTTTGACTCGATATTCCCGAAGTTCGCAAGAGAAGGCACTGAAAAAGGCGCGGAATTTATAGCAGTCGTTACCAACGACAGCTGGTTTAACGACAGCGCGGGTATTTATACGCATCTGCGCCACGCACAGTTGCGCGCTATCGAGAACAAGCGTTATATCCTGCGCGCCGCCAACACAGGTGTGTCCGCGATTATTGATGAGCGCGGCAGTATTGTTACGCAAACCCAGCCGCTTACTGTTGATACGACCGTTAATGAAGTACACGGAATAGGCAGCGTTACCCTATACACCTACACGGCCGACGTTATACTTTATATTTCATTTTTTACAATTTTAATTTTCGCGGCAATTTATATAAGGAGAAAATTTCATGGAAAGAATACAACTTCATAAGAGCGAAATTTACGATGGTGCATCTACTGTCACCCTTGAATTAATGATTCACCAAAGTTCGCGCGAGCTCACCAAAGGCAAACGTCCCGCTATGATCGTTTTCCCCGGCGGCGGCTATGCCTATACCTCCGACAGAGAGGCAGAACCTATCGCAAGTGCATATTTTGCAGAGGGCTATAACTGCTTTATTCTTCGCTATATTTGCGGCGAAAAAGCCAAAATCGCAAACCCGCTTTACGATGCTGCCGCCGCTATCGCACATGTAAGAATGAATGCGGAAGAATACTGCATCAACCCCGACAAGATAGCAGTTGTCGGCTTTTCCGCAGGCGGTCATCTTGCAGGATTTATTGCAACTCAGTGGCACAGAAAAGAAATCAGCGAAAAGCTGGGCATTGACACCGAGCTTTGCAAGCCTAATGCGGCCATACTCGGATATCCCGTTATTACTCAAAACGTTCCTTCCCATTGCGTTTCTTTTAACAATTTATTGGGTGAGGAACGCACCGATGAACTCAACTCTATGGGCAATCTCGACGAAAACGTTGACGAACGCACCTGTCCTTGCTTTATTTGGCATACCGCAAAGGATTCGTCGGTACCTGTTGCAAATTCACTTGCTATGGCACGCGCACTAACCGACAAGGGTATCGGTTGCGAGCTCCACATCTTCCCGATGGGTGACCATGGTCTTTCGCGCGCAACCGCCGAAACAGCTCCCGATTGGGCGAGCAGAGCCTACACCATACCCTACGTTGCACGTTGGGTACGCTGGTCGGTGCTTTGGCTTGAGCAGACGCTATATAACGGCGAATTCAAAATCAATATAACCGAATAAAACCGTATACAACGCTTCTCAAACGAGGAGCGTTGTTTTTTCGCAAAAAGAATTTTTTCTGTTTACCACACTTTAATAAATATTTGCCACTATTTATGGAATAATACATAAAAAGGAGTGTTTTTGTGTTTATTATAGGACTTTTGGTAGGCGGAGTAGCAGGCGTGTTTTTTATGTGTCTTTTGCAGGTAGGGCGAGAACGCCCCTGAAGGTATAAAAAAGCAGATGTCTTTACGACACCTGCTTTTTATTTTTGAAAATCGGATTAATACATTCCGCCGCCCATGCCGCCAGCCATTGCTGCCGCGTTGGCTGCTGCGGTTGCGGGATCTTCTTTTTTGTCAGCAACGAGTGCTTCGGTAGTAAGAACCATAGAAGCAACGCTTGCTGCGTTCTGAAGTGCGCTTCTGGTAACCTTGGTAGGATCGACAATACCGCTGTCGATCATGTCGACAAACGTTTCGTTATATGCATCGAAACCGACACCCTTAGGCTCGCTCTTCACGCGCTGAACGATAACAGAGCCTTCGAAGCCTGCATTCTCTGCGATCTGACGAACCGGTTCCTCAAGAGCGCGAAGCACGATCTTGACACCTGTTTTTTCATCGCCGTCAACCGTTTCTACAAGAGCTTCGACAGCAGGAATGCAATCGCAAAGTGCAACACCGCCGCCTGCAACGATACCCTCTTCAACAGCCGCTTTTGTAGCGTTGAGAGCATCTTCGATTCTGAGCTTCTTTTCCTTCATTTCGGTTTCGGTAGCCGCGCCGACCTTAATAACAGCTACGCCGCCGGAAAGCTTTGCAAGGCGTTCGTGGAGCTTTTCTTTATCAAACTCGCTGGTAGAAACCTCGATAGAAGCGCGGATCTGTGCAATACGGTTCTTGATCTCGTTTGCGTCGCCTGCGCCGCCGACGATAATAGTATTTTCTTTATTGATCTTAACCTGACGTGCACGGCCGAGCTGTGCGATAGTAGCTTCCTTAAGTTCAAGACCAAGTTCGGAGGAAATAACCTCACCGCCAGTAAGGATAGCGATATCCTTGAGCATATCCTTGCGTCTGTCGCCAAATCCGGGAGCCTTTACTGCAACGCAGGTGAAGGTACCGCGGAGCTTGTTGACGATAAGGGTGGAAAGTGCCTCGCCCTCTACATCCTCTGCAATGATAACGAGCTTCATGCCGTTCTGAACGACCTGCTCGAGAACAGGGAGTATTTCCTGTACGTTGGAGATCTTCTTATCGGTTATAAGGATGGACGCATCGTCGATAACAGCTTCCATCTTATCGGTATCGGTAACCATATAAGGAGTGATATAACCGCGGTCGAACTGCATACCCTCGACAACCTCGCAGGAAGTCTCGGCAGTTTTGCTCTCCTCAACGGTAATAACGCCGTCTGCAGTAACCTTTTCCATAGCGTCGGCAATAAGGGTACCAATAACCTCATCCCCTGCAGAAACGGTACCTACACGTGCAATATCTGCACTGCCGTTAACCTTCTTTGCGGATGCCTTGAGCGATTCTACAGCAGTTTCTACAGCTTTAGCAATACCCTTTTTGACAACCATGGGGTTTGCGCCTGCGGCTACGTTCTTCATACCCTCGCGGATGATAGCCTGTGCAAGAAGTGTAGCGGTAGTTGTACCGTCACCTGCCGCATCGTTGGTTTTGGTAGAAACCTCTCTTACAAGAGAAGCACCCATATTCTCAAATGCATCGTCAAGCTCGATTTCTTTTGCTATGGTAACACCGTCGTTGGTGATAAGCGGTGCACCAAACTTTTTGTCAAGAACAACGTTTCTGCCCTTGGGACCAAGGGTTATTTTTACGGTATCGGCAAGTTTGTCGATACCTCTCATAAGCGATTCACGGGCTTCGATGCCGTTTTTAATATCTTTTGCCATTATCGATTACCTCCGTAATTACTCTACTATTGCCAGAATATCGCTCTGGCGGATGATAATGTATTCCTCTCCGTCAAGTTTGATCTCGGTGCCGGAATATTTGCTTGTAATAACCTTGTCGCCTACCTTAACCGTCATTTCAACGGTGTTGCCGTCAACAAGTCCGCCGGGACCTACTTCTACGATCTGTGCAATTTGGGGTTTTTCTTTTGCGGCGCCGGTAAGGATAATGCCGCTCTTAGTGGTTTCTTCGGCTTCGACCATTTTAACTACTACACGGTCTGCCAAGGGTTTGAGTTTCATACTATTACCTCCATATGATTCTTTTATTTCCAAAATAAGTTATACACCGAGTTTGTGAACTATTTATGTATTTATTAAGTTCTTTTTGTAAACATTTAGCGTTCCATGGGCGAGAGTGCTAACTTTCGTCCACTGTGGCACGCCATTTTGTTTTTACTCGGGATAAACAGTGCCAGAATACGACTTTTTTCATTCGGTCGGTGGCACACCTTGCTCATTATATACCAAACTTATAAAAAATGCAAGATTTACCATCACTTACGCGGCTTAAAAAACTGATATAAATTACATTTTATCATTCCGTTATAGAGAACACGTTTTTTGTCGCTCTTTCTTCCGAAATTGCGTTCAAAAAGCTCGTCTGACGTTATCATATACAACTGCCATGACGGGATATTTTCTCGGAAGCATTTCCCGAGCGAACGGTAAAGTTCCCTCGCTTCGGCAAGATCACCGAGTCTTTCGCCATACGGCGGATTGGATACTATTGTACCGCGCGCGCCCTCGATAGGCGAAGTGAAATTACGCGCATCCGCCACCTTGAATTCGATATACTTACCAACGCCTGCCTTTTTGGCATTCTCGCGCGCAAGCTCTATTGCCGCAGGATCGATATCCGAGCCGAAGATTGACGTTATCGGTTCGTGTATTTGGCTTCTAGCTTCTTCCCTCTCAGATGCCCAGAGCGATTTATCGAGCAGGGGGAATGATTCCGACACGAACGAACGATTGATACCCGGTGCGATATTACACGCAAGCATAGCCGCTTCTATTGCAATTGTTCCGCTTCCGCAGAGAGGATCGCATATTATTACGTTATCGCGCATACGCGACAGTTTTACCATTGAACATGCAAGCGTCTCGCGCAGAGGCGCGGCAAGCGACAAAGCGCGGTATCCGCGTTTATGCAGACCTGCGCCCGTGGTATCTATCATCAAGGTTACGTTATCGTTAAGAATAAAGAACTCTATTTTATATTTGACACCTGTTTCGGGAAAAATACGGATTTTATATTTTTCCGACAATGATGTTACGATAGCTTTCTTTATTATTTTCTGACAATCGGGGATCGAAAACAGTTTGCTCCTTATAGAGTGGCCTTTGACAGGAAACATATCTTCCCTGCCGATATACCTGCTCCAATCAAGTGCTTTTGTACCCTCAAAAAGGTCATTAAAGCTATACGCCTTGAACGAACCGACCTTGATGAGAACCCTTTCGGCTGTACGAAGCCTCAGGTTACATCTTGCTATTCCCTCTTTCGGTGCTTCGAAGGTAACTCTGCCGTCGATGGTTTCGATACGTTTATATCCAAGCTCGTCTATTTCCTCGCCCAGTAATCCCTCAAGCCCGAAAAGACAGGTTGCAACTAATTCCATTATATTCTCCCAATAGAATAACTATTTATTTGTGTTTTTCTTTTTTCTGATTATTATTACACTCGATACAATGATGCCTATTCCGACTACGATAATTCCGCTCCAAATAAGCCAATTCACCCACGAAGTATCGTTCTTTTTATCGGAACCATCGTTATGCTTATCCGAACCATCGTCATTCATATCCAAATCAACGTCATCGGAAGTAGACGTTTCGGTGTCGGTTTCGGTTTCGGTGTCACTGACGACGTCGCTTTGAGAATCCGATTCATCAGACGGGGTCTCTTGATCGTTTTGAAGTTGTTTATCTACACCTACCAATGCCTCGCCGCAGAAGACGAAGTTGGCGTTGGAATTTATAAAAGAATATTTTACGTATCTTGCCGTTTTCGGCTCGCAAACGTACTCTATATACGAGGACATATCCATATATTCAAGGTCCGGTGAGACAAGGAGGTTGAACTTCTCGCCATCCTCAGAAAGATATATCCTCACGTCATCAAACGGATCGTCTATGCCGTAATTTTCCAAATGGCTGAACTGTATCATAAAATGGGTAAGATCGTTGCGTACAGTGCCCAAGTCGATCGTCACGCTCATTCTCTTATCTTCATCGAGAAGTGTACTGTGAAATGCATGCCAATCGGTATCGAGCTCGCTGGAGCCCAAAATACCGTCGGTAAGCTCTTTTCCGTCGTTTTTCTGATAACCCATCGAACCGCCGTCGGAATAGGGCTCTGTTGCAGTATAGCTCTTGCCGATTGAGATCCAATCGACATCTTCCGATAACGCAAACTCTTTGCTTCTATTGGAATCGATATCGCTTGCCGTAAGCGTGCCCTTGGCATACTTATAAGTAAGATCATACACCGACCGCGCACGTTTATCCGAGGAATAGCAGGCGTTATACAACACCGCGGTTTTTCCGTCTTGATAATACATTTTTATCGATTCCATTGCACCTGTTTGCATGCAAGATTCGAGATAGTCGAGATAGCGATTATAGTACTCGGCGTTTGATAATGCGCGCTGATCCATTTCCATCTCAACGCCCATTCCGTAGGTATTGCATTCTTTTATACAATCGGACATTCTGTTTTTGTCTGCCTGCGCCATCCAATACATATTGGGCTGCATACATACCGTATCAAAACCGAGTTCGCGCCAAATTTTATAGCCGTTTGCCTGATACCAAGGAATCCAAATAAACTTTAAACCGAGCGAATGGAGGTAATCGGATGCATACTTGAACAAGAGCTTATCCTCGGCAGTGTTTGCACCGCCTGCTAAATACTCCTCCAGCCAATAAAAACCTGCCAAATCAAGGTTCTCGTAGCCTGCCTCGTTATAGAGGCGGACCTGCTCGTCGATTATCCATTTTATTGCAAATTTGCGGTCTTCGATATTCGTAAAGTCAAGACTTTTGCCGCCGAGCGAGCCGAAATTTGCACCTGCCGCCTTGCCGGGATATAAAATGCTTAGGAAAACACCTGCTTTTTTGTCAGGTGCATTCAAGGCGGATTTTGCCTGCCCAAACGCCGTCTCGAGTGCATTGACGTTTGTGCCTTCATAAAACGTATCCTCTACGTATGCAATCCAATCGACAGCTTTTGTAGGGTTGTTCTCGTCGTAATGTATGCGCGCGCCCGAAGGGCCGTTTCCTACGCACGGCAAGAAGAGATAACTGTCGAAAAAGAAATCCTTTATATTGCCGTTGCTATCGCAATAGGCTACATACGGCAGTAAGTCGGAGGCAGAGTGACGCCCTTTATCGCTTCTGCTGTTGTTAAAAGTGTAGGTCAGGCAGAGATTCTCGTACCCATCCATTGCGTCCGATGTCGGAAACGCAGCAGCGGCATTAAGCGAAAATACCAATAACATCGAAAAAAGAATAGCAATAGAAAGCATAAATGATAAGATTTTTTTCATTGTTATCCTCCATATAGTTTTTAATATTTTAACATAAAAATTTTGGTTTTGCAATGCTTTGCCTACAATAAAGGAGCCATCCGTTCAAGACAGCTCCTATATAAATCACGCAAAAAATAACTTTTCGGCGTAGCCTGCGAGAATACCGAATACCGCGGAACCGAGTATAAGGTATATGGGATTGACCTTTTTGAATGCAAGTACTACGACGATTGCAAAAATCAACAGCGAACAGAAAAAGCTGAAATCGAAAGCGGAGATCGTTATGCCGGCAGGGAAAAACACGCCGAACCCAAGGGTAATAACCGCAGAGGCGATAAGACCAACCACCACGGGGCGCAGACCTGTAAGACAGCTTTTTACGATAAAGCTGTTTTTGTACTTGGCATAGAACCTTGCAACCAGCAAAATTATAACGAATGACGGCAGAACGACACCGAGCGTAGCACAGACCGCACCGAACAACCCGCCTGTTTGAACGCCGATATAGGTTGCCATGTTTATCGCAACCGGACCGGGGGTTGATTCGGCTACCGCAATGAAATTAAGCAATGCGTCCTCGGTCATCCATTCATTCGCCAAAACCTCGTACTGCATAAGCGGAAGCATAGCATACCCTCCGCCGAAGGTGAATGCGCCGATTTTGAGAAAGGTAAGAAAGAGCTTGAGATATATCATTCCCCGACACCTCTTCCCTTTGCTATAATTGCGGCGGCAAGACCGATCAAAGCACCGCCAATAATTATAAACAGAAAATTAACGCCCGTAAACAGCGCCACGGCAAACGCCGCTACGGCAAGTATCGCAGAAAACATATTCTTTGGGCATTGCTTTGCCATACCCCAAAGCGCCTTTACTATCAATGCAATAACGCCTGCGCGGATTCCGTTAAAAGCGAATGCGACAACCTCGTACTCAAGTGCTCTTTCCAACACGAAAGACAAGCAGGTAATAATGATGAACGAGGGCAAAACCGTACCAAACGTTGCCGAAAATGCACCCCAAAATCCTGCGGCACGTGTGCCGACAAAGGTAGCGGTGTTGATTGCAATGGGGCCGGGGGTTGATTCCGCTATTGCAACTATATCCAGCATGGTGGATTCATCTATCCATTTGCGCTTTTCGGCAACCTCACGCTGTATCAGCGGCAGCATTGCATAGCCGCCGCCGATGGTGAAAGCGCCGATTTTGAAAAAGGTACAAAAAAGAGAAAAACAGAGTTTAAGCTTTTTCATTATTTTGTTCTACGGTCACGCTGACAATACATTCCTCAGACCAGCCCAAATAGTTGCCTATTCTGTAGGTAAAGGTGTCGGTTCCCGAAAACTCCTTGTTCGGATAGTATACAAAACTGCCGTTTTCATCAATGCTGACCGTTCCGTGCTCGGGAGATGTTGCAAGCTGATAAAACGTGTTTGTATCTCCTGTATTGTTAAGTTCTCCCAAAATCGCATTGTTCATACTTGTTGTCACACTGATCGCCTTTGCGGTATCGGGCGAAATATCCAACGTTCCCTTGATGAAATGGTAGGTATAATCGTATATCAGTCGGCTCCTCTTATCCGAAGAGTTATATGCATCGAAAAGCATACGCGCACCAAGATAGTACATATGGACAGATTCGTTCATATATCCGTATTTAACGCCGCCGCTGAGATAATTCATATACTTTTGGAAGTAATGTCTATTGCTCAACGCAGACTCGTATATTTCGATTTCGATAGACATTCCGAATTTCTTTGCGGATTGCGAAGCATATTCCAAGCGCGAAGAATCTACGTCAAGCGAAAATGCATAGTTGGGTTGCAAGCAAGCACCGTCAAAGCCCAACGATTTCCAGTTTGAATAATTGGTGGCATTGTAATAGGGTATCCAGAACATATCATAACCCAGTTCATCAAATGCCGCATTTACAGCCTGCGAAGTGGTTACGTCACCGCCGGAAATGGTTTCGTGGAACCAATAGAATCCGCAAAGCTCAAGATTGTCATATCCGCTTGCTTCGAACTTCTTGATAATACGCTCTGCATAAGCGGTTGCAACATACACACGGCCGTCAAGAGTCGTAAGGTCCTCGCTTTTGCCGTCTAAGTCTATATCGCCGAAATACCTGAGTGTTTCGTCCATATGCGGTATCGTGGCAAATACTTTTAGCTTATAGTCGGTCAGACCGAGGGTGTTTTTGACCCTACCAGCAGCCTTATTAAGTGCGTCGAAGTTAACGCCCGAAGCAAACATTCTGTTGAACAAATCGTTCCAATCCTCGGCATAGTTTGTTCCGTAGGGGGTGCCTCCGCTGGGAAGGTTTGCGGTCGAAGGAAGGAACAGATAGGCATCGAACAAGGTGTCAACAATATTTCCGCCTTTATCAATATATGCTACGTACGGAAGCAAAAAGCTCTCGTTTGCATTGATTACGTTATGATAAATAAGGCAAACATCCTCTGCACCGCCCAAAATATCCTCTGTCGGTGCGGCAAATTGATTAACATATTCCACTTTTTCAAAACATTTGCTTACGTCATATTGTGTCAACGAGGTCAAATCGCTTGCATCATCTACACTTTTTTTACCGGTTATGGTAATTTCGTCGATAAATACATGTACCTCGACATCGAAATTAATCATTGCATATCGTGCGCGATAGCTATCATCGAGTCTTTCGTTTAGCGTAACTATTGAACGGCTCGAGCTCGCAATCGAAACCTCTTTTGCAACATACCAATCGGTTCCGTTTTCCGAAAGAACCAGTTTAACTGTCGAGGGGAGATAAATTCCCTGCGATGCATTATTAAGGAATCTTATCGTAAATTGCGAAACGGCAGAAATGTTGCCAAGGTCATAGAATATGCTTCTGTCGTCGCCCCGGTAGAATTGACACCAGTAGCCGTTGTAGCAATTGGTGCTGTTGGTTGTAACACCGTCGGTCAAAAGTTTGGTCGTTTCGGGAGCGTTATACTGTGTTGAAAGTTCAATATCCAAAACGGTGCTGGCATGAATCTCGTGAGGAAGGCCCTCGATTAGATTTACAGATGCATCATTATCGGAATCATCGGGCCAGTAGGACGGTTCGGAGGTGGTTTCGAAATTAAATCCTCCGTACATTTCGTAGTCGATTTTTTCTTCTGCCAGGTTGCCGTAAACCTCTAATTCCTCGATCCAGCAGTTTCCGATTCCCTGCGGCATTGTAAAACGAACATAGCGAGCACGCAGAAGTTCTTTTAATGTCACTTTATAAGCATAATTTTCCTGATTTCCCGAGGGGGCATAGGATATGCCGACCGGCAAATAGTTAAAACCGGTGGTGCTGACAGAAATTTCGACATAGCTTGGAAGGTAAATATCGGAACCGATGCGGTTGAAGCAATGCAATGCAAAACCGGATACATCGTTTCTTATACTGCCGAGGTCTACGGTTATATGCGCCTGCGAAGACATATCAATGCCGACCCATCTATCAATTTCAAACGGTGCGCCGACATCGTGTCCGTCGGTAAGGAATTTTGAATTTGCGCCCGAACGGTAATCGTACGCATAACAATCCACAGTGTACGAACAACCATCCGAAATAACAGAGGTTCCGAGCGACGGATCAAAGCTCGTGCCTGCCGAGTAATATTTACGATTATCTGCAAGTTCAGAATCGGTTATTGTGGTTTCTTTATATGCATCGCTGTCATAATCCTGCGTGTCTTCCTCTATTACAAACGAAGACGAATAAACGAAAATCTCATCAAGGAAAATCCACGCTTTCAGTCTTTTAAGCTCAAAAAGAATATAACGGTATGATACCTCAGTATCCAATTCAAGCGTTGCGATCATATTTGATTCATCCTGAAATTCGGGAAAAGACATATCTCCGATGTGATTCCAATTAATATTATCGGCAGATCCGTAAACCTTTATAGAGACGGGGGTGTATATTCCCGCGCTGTCAAGCGTCAAGTAGGAAATATCAAATTTATTGAGCTTCTTACCCTCTTTTACAAGGTCTAGTACAATATTAACATTCGAGGCAAATCCGCAAAACGAGCTGGAAAAGTAATCGGTTGTTGCTACATGATATATTCCGTCTGTAAGCTCACTGCCGTAGCTATCGGGATAGGCGGTGTTCGGTGAGGGTGAAAGCGTATAATGCTTTCCATCGCTGACAAGATTTGCTTCGGGGGGCAGGGGTTCTTCGGGTTCACCGCCGACATCTCCGCTTGTGTCGTCACTTGTATCATCGCTCGTGTCGTCACTTGTATCGTCACTCGTGTCATCACTCGTGTCATC
>JAZTZF010000086.1:0-14253 GCA_045637325.1 Eubacteriales bacterium
CCGCCGACGAGGTTTATGACCACACACTCGCATGGGCAAAGGAAAACGACGAGGCATTTGCAAATATCCTCGAGTCGGACCGTGATTATGCGGTAAGAATACTTTCTATCGGCAGAGGCGGCAAGAAACCCCGTAAGGATATCGCAAAATGGAACGAAGTTAAGGATTATGTTGCGTTTTTCTATGACGAACTATTCTCGCCAACCGATACAATACCCGATAACTTCAGCAAAACCGACGTTAACTCCGTTCTCGCATCGTTTGCAAATACTTACGACGAGAATGCAGAACAAAACGAATGGTTCAACAATATCAAATCCATCGCATCCGAAAACGGATTCTGCCCCGACATGAAGCAGTTCAAGGCAGATCCGTCGGCATTCAAAGGCTCGGTTGCGGACGTAAGTATGTTCCTTCGCGTAGCCGTCACAGGCAGAATGAACTCGCCCGATCTGTACGAGGTAATGCAGATACTCGGCAGGGAACGCGTTCTAAAAAGAGTTAAAGGATTCTAAAGATTCTAAGGAGAAAAATATGGAATCAACCAATTTCATTCACGAGATAATAGACAGCGATCTTTCGGCTAATCCCGAATTGAAGATTCATACCCGTTTTCCGCCGGAACCTAACGGATATTTGCATATCGGCCACTGCAAGGCACTTGTTATCGACTTTTCAACTGCTGTTCGCTACGGCGGTCTTTGCAATCTCCGTATGGACGATACAAACCCTGCAAAAGAGGATACCGAGTTTGTAGATGCAATAAAAGAAGATATACATTGGCTCGGCTTCGACTGGGGCGACAGATTTTTCTACGGCTCCGACTATTTTGAGGAAACTTATAAGCTGGCAGAAGAGCTTATCCTCAACGGCGATGCATATGTGTGCGAGCTCTCGCCCGAGCAGTTCAGCGAATACAGAGGCGATCTGCAAAAGCCTGCTGTTTCGCCCTACCGCGATAGACCGATAGAAGAGAGCCTTGACCTCTTCCGCCGTATGCGTGCAGGCGAATTTCCCGAGGGTAAATATACACTCCGTGCGAAGATAGATCTCGCAAGCGGAAACTTTAACATGCGCGATCCGGTGCTTTACCGTATCCGTTATATCGACCATCACCGTCAGGGTACAAAATGGTGCATCTTCCCGATGTACGACTTTGCACACCCCATACAGGATGCGCTCGAGGGCATTACACACTCGCTCTGCTCGCTCGAGTACGAGGATCATCGTCCTCTCTATAACTGGGTTATCGAGCATTGCAACGTGCCCTCAAAACCCCGTCAGATCGAGTTTGCGCGTCTTAATATAACCAATACGGTTATGAGCAAACGCTTTTTGCGCTCGCTTGTCGAAAATAATCTGGTAGACGGCTGGGACGATCCCCGCATGCCTACTCTTTGCGGACTTCGCAGACGCGGCTATCCTGCGGCGGCAATACTCGATTTTATAGACCGTGTCGGTGTCGCAAAGAATAACAGCCTTGTCGATATCGCACTCTTAGAGCATTGCGTGCGCGAGGACCTTAATAAAACGGCATTGCGCCGTGTTGCGGTTTTCGATCCCGTAAAGGTTACGGTCACCAACTATCCCGAGGATAAAACCGAATATTTCGATCTTCCGAATAATCCCAACGTTCCCGAATCGGGCACTCGCAAACTTCCTTTCACTCGCGAGCTATACGTAGAGCGCGAGGACGTGTCTGTCGATCCGCCTCCCAAGTATTTCCGTATGAAGTTTGGCGGGGAAGTCCGTCTTATGGGCGGTTATATCGTCCGTGTAGACGAAATACTCACAGATGCCGAAGGAAATGTCACCGAGGTCTTGTGTACCGCCGATTTGGAAACAGGAAACGGCATGCCTGCCGACGGCAGAAAGATAAAAGGAACTATCCATTGGCTTTCCGCCAAGGACTGTGCCGAGACCGACGTTGTTCTCTACGACAGACTGTTTACCGAGTCGGATATGAACGCCGTGCCCTCTGCAAACTACGGCGAATATCTTAATCCCGAATCAAAGAAACTGCTAAAAGGTGTAAAGATCGAAAAATCGCTTCTTGATGCTTCTTCGGGCGAGAAATTCCAGTTTGTCCGCAAGGGCTATTTCTGCCGCGATTCCAAGGATTCGGCGGTCTTCAACAGTATTGTCGAATTAAAAGACAGCAAGAAATTCTAAACAGTACAAAACAAAAAAACTTCCGCAATCATTGTTGCGGAAGTTTTTGTTTATAAGCGGTTACTGGTTTTTTGACGTGTCGGAATCGACTTCGTTAAAATCGATTTCGGATAACTTTACACTGCCATCCTTTTTGTTTTTGGATACCGAGTAACAATGGATATTACCGTCTGCATCTTCAAAAGAAATGCCGCGCACAGGAGTGTCGCCGTCTATGCATGTTTCGGCAACGAGAGGCTTGTCGGGGGAGAGCTTTTGAAGTGTATAAAGCACCTTGCCCTTTTGAAGGTCACCGTTTTCGGTCACCGAAAGCTGAAAAATCTCAAGGTTTGTGACCGTTTCGCTTGTTTTATAGAGTACCTGCGGATATTCCGCGCCGTCTTCTTTGTATGTATGATATTTTTTCGTGATAGACAAAAACTCTTCGCTTGCGATCTCTGCCGTGAAACCGATGTTTTTTATCTCTTGTTCGGAGGTTTGCGAATCCGAGTTATCCTGATCCGAAACATCACCCGATTGGTTATCGTTATTTATATCGTCGAGCTTTTCGAATGCTATTTTGCTCTCGTCACTGCAGGAAGAAAACATACAAGAAACAAGCAAAACCGAAAGTAATATTAAATAAAGTCTTTTTTTCATAAATTACCCCAAAAAATCAAGCCGTTAAATCGTAACTGCCCAAAACGTGACGTTTTATTGACAGATAATCAACAATTCCTATCCTTTTGCCGTTGTTTACCGCCATGGCAGGAATCTGTGTCTGAAGCGGTAGATATTCTTCTGTGTAAGCACGCTTTACGAGCATGCAGTCGGATTGATCAATAATACCGTTTCCGTCGGCATCGCCGAGAACAACAAGACGAAATCTGGTGTTGTCGAAAAATAGAACCGCGCCTGTTCCGACCACGTCATTGTTGCTAAGACTGTTGCCGTTCATCGCCGTCGCGCCGAATTGCGTCGCGCCGTATTCGTTCGCAAGGTCTGTCAGCGTATTTGCACCTTCCTTGGCAAATATATAATAAACGCCGTTTACCTGACGTATATCAAGTCTGCAATCGGGTTTCGGGTTAGGAGCAGAACTGCCGCTTTGCTCCGATATGTCAAAAATAATTCTGCCCTGACTGTCATAAAGCTGAGTGGAGTTTTTGATCGTAAAATTGGTGTTTCCATGCGCAAGAATCAAGCTTTTTAACGATGCATTACCCACAAAACAGCCGTCTCCGATGCGTTCGAGCATCTTGCCCAGAAAAACGCTGTTCAGTTTTTCGCCTTTGTCGGCAAAAGCGCTTGCCGCAACCGAACAAACCGGATAAACCTCGCCGTTGTCTAAGGTTATGTAATCGGGAATAACTACGTCACTCGAGGGTCTGATAATATGCGGGTCGGAACTTCCGTTAAAAAGAGCATAATATTCTTTAACATAACCCATAAACTCTACCCAAAGAGTTCCTTCATAAACCAGCTTGCCGTCTTTCATGCGCATCCAACGGGGGCACTGCTTTCCGGTTACGTCATAATGCTGTATTATCGCATCGGTAGAAAGTCCGTACCGTACAAGCAATTCGGCAACAAGTACCGCCGTATTCTTCAGCGATTGCCTGAATCGGGTATTCACCCACTCGTCGTAAACGCTTCCGCTGAAAATGAATTTTTCATCGGATATCTGCGGTGCTCCGTTCACGCATATTTCAATGCCTATGCTCTCGTAATTGTGGCTTGAACCTGCATGCCATCCCACTATAGAGTCGGACAACGAGTGATAAATATGGTGCTCGTCAACGGTATAATGCCAGCCTGCTTCGCCGGTGGTGTTGTGCATGGTAAAGTTATAATATTCGGCGTCGGTGTGTTCGGGGGTAGTAGCTGTGTTGTGAATAACAATGTATTTGATGTTGTTCGGCACACCTGAATAGTTCGGTCGTCCTTCACCAATGAAATCGGAAATTACTTTTACTTCGTTGCCGGTTCCGACGCCCAGATAATAGGTTTGGTTATCGGCATCAAAGCTCAAATCGCTTGGCTGTAATATGCCGCCTTGTCCGTAGGACTCTGTTTCGATTCCCAAAACCTCAGCTTTGCCGTTATTAATTCTGTACAGCAATCCACGGGAATCGCGCAACAAACCGTTAGAACTTTCAAAAGTGCGGGAGTAATTTCCCATAGCCGCCGCACCGACCTCATTAATCCAAAGTGCGTTCTTTCCGTCGCATTCGATAACCGCGCGCACGTATCTTGCAGTCAGTCCGCTTTCCAAGGTGACGCCAAATATAGCGGCAGAATCGTCCATCGAAAGATCGGTCAGGGTTGTGCCATTGCCGACAAATTCAAAGTTTTTTCCGTCCTCGGAGGCATAGAATTTAGCCGCTTTGGGTGTTTCTGCCTTTAATTCGGTACTGCGGAATGCGCGCAGATAAAAACGGCATACGTCTTTTGCGACAAACCCGAAATCAAGCGTCACCGTTACCGAGAAATCGGAATTTCCGCTCGCACTGCCTATCATTACCCACCCCAAGGTTTTCGAGCCGTCAACCGGTTTTGCCGTTGTGTATTTAAGATCGGTAAGCATTTTGCCGTCGTCTTTGCCCTTGTTTAACATAACGGCATTCGAGAGCAAGATATCGTATTTGCAATGTGCGTATACCGCCGTCAATAATTCCTCCGAACTTCCGTTAACCACGGTTGCTTTGCTTGCGGCCTGAAGAATAACGGTAGAACCCGGAATAAGCGTACCCGGCGCGGCAAGCCTTGTATCAACTGCCGATACGGGTATAAACATATATATCAAAAGCGAGCAAGTCAGAACGATTGTAGTAAAAATGCGCAATATTTCGGCAAATTTATTCAAGCTTATACAATTTTCGCGCAGTTTCAAAATAAACACCTCTTTGATATAAAAAACATAAAGAATCAAATCGATTTTGTGCAAGAAGATTTATATTATAAAATTATATCACGAAAAAGACACAAATTCAAGATATATATCTATTTACAAAACATATTTTGCGTGTTATAATTATCTAAAAATCAGCATGGAGGTAGCAGATGGATAATAACCGACTCGATAACGAGAGGGCAAGGATAGATCGCCGTACAGTTGTTATTTTTGCGGTATGTATAGCGCTTTTGTTGCTTGTTGCGCAAATGGAAGCGGTAAAAAATGCGCTGGGCTGGTTTGCAGGTGTGCTGACACCGGTTTTCATGGGCGTTGTCTTTGCGTATATACTTAACCCTATTTACGTGTTTATCGATAAAACATTCCTGCGCCTTTTTGCAAAAATGAAGATAAAGAGCATAAAGGCACGAAGACGCATTTCGCGCGGACTGGGTATTTTGTTTTCGGTGCTTTTCTTGCTTGCAGTAATCGCGTTGTTGCTGTTTTTGATCATCCCGGAATTTTTAGAGAGCTTCGATAAGCTTCTTGATATAGCACCTTCGCTTATTCAAACCGCTGTTGACCGTATAGGCAACAGCATCGCTCTGGATAATTCCTTCGGAGAGCATTTGGGCGAATCACTTGATACGTTGGCAACGAACCTTACCGGTTGGATAGGCGGAGAACTCTCTGCACTTATCGGCGGACTGCTCGAGGGTGCTATCTCGATCGTATCGTTCCTTTTCGATTTTCTTATTTCACTCGTGGTTTTAGTTTATGCCTTATTGGAGAAAAATAGGTTCATTGCTCAGTCGAAAAAAATCATATTTGCCTTGTTTTCGCCAAACCGTGCTAACGATATCCTTGCTGTTGCCCGTTACGGCAACGAGGTTTTCGGAAAATTCATTTCGGGCAAATTGCTCACGTCGTCTATTGTAGGTATCGTTACGTTTTTGTTTATGACAATAATGGACATGCCGTATGCGCTACTCTCTGCAGGGATTATTTCGATAACAAACGTCATTCCCTTTTTCGGTCCGTTCATTGGTGGTATTCCCACTGCGTTCATCGTTCTGCTCACTGATGTACGTCAGGGCATCATCTATGCTGTTTTTCTGATAGTGTTGCAACAATTAGAGGGTAACGTTATCGAACCGTTGATAATGGAAGATAAAACCGGCGTTTCGAAATTTTGGATCACTGTTGCGTTGCTGTTCTGCGGCGGCGTATTTGGGCTGCCGGGCATGATATTCTCGGTTCCGCTGTTTGCGGTTCTCTTCTATTGCATCAAGGTGGCGGTAGAGCGTAGCCTTTCGAAAAAATCACTTCCTCTTTCCAGTTCGGAATATTTAAACGCAGGCTCCGTGGATCCCGAAACCTTCATGCTTTATCCTGCGCCCGAGAGAGAATCTAACAGAAAACTGCGCGATACTATCTCGGAATGGCGTGCACGCAAAAAAAACAAAAACGATGTCGATACCGATGAATGATACCTGTAGGGTGATTCATAGTATCCGATAGTTACAAACATAAGAAAAAGGCTGTTGCAAGTGTTCACCTGCAACAGCTTTTTCGTAGAGGGAGAACCCTCTTATTTCATGTTCTTTTCAGCGGATTCCATCATTTTCTTGACCATCTGGCCGCCAACAGAACCAGCCTGCTTAGCGGTAAGGTCGCCGTTGTAGCCATCCTTAAGGTTTACGCCGACTTCGCTTGCAGCTTCCATCTTGAATCTGTCAAGAGCAGCCTTAGCTTCGGGAACCATAGTCTTGTTTCTAGCCATTTTGAAATCTCCTTTTTAGATTTTCATTTGTTTATATGAGGTTTTTCCTCGCCAATATTTTGCGCGAACCGACAAAAATTATTATAGGTAATTTTTGTAAATGTTTTTGGGTTTATCGATCGAAAAAAGCGTCGAATTTATTGACAAATCAATTCGTGAGTGTTAAAATGATGCTGTATAAGTATGTATATATGCAGTTTTGGGCGAATGCTCATGGCTTCATTTCCATTTTCTGTATTTAATAAGATTTTATGCAGATATATAAGTGTGTTTTTTGCGCTAAAGATATAGCGTTAAAAACAACCGCGTATTAACAGCGTTTGGATTTTTTGCGGCAGGGATGATATACTGCCGATCTCGGAAAGAAGGTTATGTTTGTGAAGACATTTGAAAAAAGGATTTGGCTCTCATCACCTACGATGCACGGTGATGAGATGAAATATGTTACAGAAGCATATGAAACCAACTGGATGTCTACAGAAGGAAGAAACCTTATTGAAATAGAAAATGTCGTTTGCGATAAGCTCGGATGTAAATATGCAGTGCCGCTTTCCTGCGGAACCGCCGCGCTTCATCTTGCCGTAAAGCTCGCAGGTGTGAAGCCTGGCGACAATGTATTCTGCAGTGATATGACATTTAATGCAAGTGTCAACCCTGTTGTTTATGAAAAAGCAAACCCTATCTTCGTTGATTCGGAATACGAAACATGGAATATGGATCCGGTTGCGCTGGAAAAAGCATTTGAGTTTTATCCGGACACAAAAGTGATCGTTGCCGTCAATCTTTACGGAACACCCGCAAAATACGATGAGATTTTAGCAGTTGCCGAAAAGCACGGTGCGGTTGTCATAGAGGATGCGGCAGAGTCTTTTGGTGCTACTTATAAGGGCAGACAAACCGGAACGTTCGGTACATATAATGCGATCTCATTTAACGGCAATAAGATCATCACCGGTTCATCGGGAGGTATGCTTCTGACCGACGATCCGGAAGCCGCAGACAAAGCGCGCAAGTGGTCAACACAGAGCCGTGAAAACGCACCTTGGTATCAGCACGAAGAAGTTGGATATAACTATCGCATGAGCAATGTCATCGCAGGCGTGGTTCGCGGTCAGATGCCCTATTTGGAGCAGCATATCGCACAGAAAAAGGCAATCTACGAGAGATACAAGGAAGGATTTAAGGATTTGCCCGTAACGATGAATCCCTATGATCCCGATACGATGCAACCCAACTTTTGGCTTTCCTGTATTCTTATAAATGAGAATGCGATGTGTAAGCAGGTTAGAAGCGATACCGAGAGTTGTTATATTAAAGAGTCGGGAAAGACCTGCCCCGATGAGATTCTTGAGACGCTTGATAAACATAACGCGCAGGGCAGACCGATCTGGAAGCCGATGCATATGCAACCGCTTTATGCAATGCGGGATTTTGTAACAAGAGACAGGAAAAGATCCTGCCGATCCGACAGCGACATTGCAGGAAAGGGAATCGATGTCGGCGCGGATATTTTCCAAAGAGGGCTCTGTTTGCCCAGTGATAATAAGATGACCGCAGAAGAACAGGATAGGATTATCGAGATAGTAAGAAGTTGTTTTGAGTGATTTACATATGGGTATGAACCGACAGAAAGGCTTTTACGAAAAATATATAAAAGTACCGCAGGATGTGTTTCTTGCCGCAATTGCATTGATAGTGCTCAGCCCTGTTTTGCTTGTAATTGCGATCCTTGTCCGGATAAATCTCGGGGCTCCTGTGATTTTCAAGCAAGAGCGTGCAGGAAAAGACGGAAGACCGTTTTATATGTATAAGTTCCGTTCGATGTCTGATGCAAGAGATAATGAGGGCAACCTACTCTCGGATGAGCAAAGACTCGGAAAATTCGGTAAAATCTTGAGAAGCACATCACTGGATGAATTGCCTTCGCTTTGGAATGTCGTTAATACAAATTGCTCACTGTGTGGTCCCAGAGCGCTCTATTTGAAGTACATACCGCGCTATTCCGATCATCAGGCAAGAAGACTTGAGGTTCGTCCGGGTATTACCGGACTTGCACAGGTAAATGGCAGAAATGCAATCAGTTGGGAAAAAAGATTCGAGTGTGATGTTCAGTATGTAGATAATATTACTTTTATCGGTGACTGGAAAATCATGTTCAAAACCATAGGTAAGGTATTTAAGCGCGAGGGCATCGCTTCTGCCACATCTGTTACAATGGAAGAATTTATGGGTAGTGAATCGGAGACTGTCGCTCATGAATAGGTTGGTTATTATCGGCGCGGGCGGTCACGGAAAGGTGATCGCCGACAATGCGCTTAAAAACGGATATGAAAATATTTGTTTCTTGGACGATCATGCAACCGGCGATTGCATGGGTTTTTCCATTGTAGGAACAAGTGAAAGTATTCAAGAACTGAATGACGGCAAAACCGATTTTATAATAGGTATCGGAAATAACGCTGTCAGAAAAAAGATTGCCGAAAAACACAATGTAAATTGGGCAACTATTGTTCATCCGTCGGCTCAGATCGGCGTCAATGTTTCTATCGGAAAAGGCACGGTTGTTATGGCTGGGGCGATTGTCAATGCATGCGCGAAGATCGGAAATCATTGCATTATAAATACGAGCGCCGTTGCGGAGCATGATAATGTGGTTAAGGATTATGTACATATATCGCCTAAAGCGGCTCTTGGCGGAATGGTAAACATTGGCGAGCTTACACATATCGGAATCGGTGCAACTGTGAAAAACAATATTAAGATCTGCAGCGGTTGTGTTATCGGTGCAGGCGCGGTGGTAGTTAAAAATATCGAGAACAGCGGAACTTATATAGGGATTCCGGCGAAAGAAATATTATGAAGATATTGTATGTGACAACTATTTCATTGACTATGAATAGTTTTTTCAAGCCGCATATCGAAATGCTTGTTCGAGAAGGCAATCATGTCGATATTGCGTGCAATTATAAAGACTTAGCTTTAGATGGTTTATACCATGAACTCGGCTGTGATTTTTATCAGATCGATTTTTCACGTTCGCCGTTGTCCAAAGATAACATTAAAGCGTATGGGCAACTAAAAAGAATCGTTGAGAACGGCAATTATGATATCGTACATTGTCATACCCCAAATGCGTCTATAATTACCAGATTGGTGTGTCGGAGATTCAGAAAGAAAAAAGAACTGAAAGTTTTTTATACCGCACACGGCTTTCATTTTTATAAGGGCGCGCCTAAAATTAACTGGATGGTTTACTATCCTGTTGAAAAATTTTGTTCTCGTTATACGGATAAACTGATAACTATCAATCAAGAAGATTATGCACTGGCTGAAAAGAAGTTCAAATCCGGAACGGTTCACTATGTTCCCGGTGTTGGAATTGATCTTTCAAGATTTGAAAATGTACAGGTTGACAGAAATGCAAAAAGGCGAGAAATCGGCGTTCCGGAAGATGCATTCCTTTTGCTGTCTGTCGGTGAATTGAATGAAAATAAGAATCATCAAGTTGTTATCAAGGCATTAGCAAAATTAAATGATCCCTCGGTTCATTATGCAATAGCAGGTCTTGGCGATGAACATGCACATTTGCTTGAATTAGCCAAAGGGCTTGGAGTGTCCGAAAAAGTTCATCTGTTGGGATATAGAACGGATATACCGGAACTTAATTACGTTGCTGATGTTTTTTGTTTTCCTTCGGTTCGTGAAGGACTTGGATTGGCGGCTATCGAGGCTATGGCTTGCGGACTTCCTGTTGTTGCGGCCGATAACCGCGGAACAAGGTCTTTTATATCGGATGGAAAAAACGGTTTTTTATGTCAAAACGATTCGGTTGAAAGTTTCTCTGATGCTTTTATTAGTTTGATCGCAGATCGTGAGTTAAGAACGAGATTTTCAACAGAAGGTTTAATAGGCGTTAGTCGTTATTCCACCGATAGTGTGTTGGAAAGAATGCTTGAATTATATAAAGGTCATTTAAGTTAGTTAAACTAAGGAACAATATGAAAAACGAGTATTATTACGTATATTGTCAAGGCATTTTGGGCGTAAAAACTAATATTTCCGATTTCAAATGGGTATATGGCTCTGTTGCTCCGTCTGTTTCTTTTGATGAGTATGAAAAATGTATCGTCAAATTCGAGGTATATGTCAAGCCGGAAAAAGAATTAGGCGATAGCAACGTATGCGGTCAAAGATTCCACTCGTTTTTATGGGATGATGGGAACCGCACATTGTTTTACCGAAGAACACTTATGTCTAATTTACAAATAGGGTATGATATAAGTTTTGTTGGAAATACAGTCAAAGCATTCATCGGCAAAAGATACTATAAGTTCATCAAAAACAGAACGATGAATTTACATGGGACTTATTATCTGCTTTCGGATATTGCTAATATGATGTTATTAAATAACGGTTTTTTGACATTATATGCTTCTGCAATATGTTATGATAAAAGAGGGGTGGTTTGTTTTGCTCCGCCGAATACCGGCAAAACTATAACCGCAACAAAACTATGCGAATTATCGAATTGCAGGTTATTAGGAGAAGATATAATCATCACAGACGGACAACGATTATTTGCCTGTCCTTGGACAAGTACGTACAGAAAGAAGGCGGCTTCTTTTGATAGCGCAGGATCATTTGGACGTGTAAGCCAATCGGGCAATATAAATATGTGTGATATGTGTGATCTGACAGATTTGATTGTTTTGTCGCTTGGAAAAAAAACAATCAGCAATGATAAAGATGAATTATTACGGCAAATATGTATTCTAAACGGATATCTTTTTAACTATTATTCGTCTCCGATAGTCAAAGTGTTAGGCTATTTTAATAAAGAGTATTCTAAACCGTGGAATGAACTTGCCGAGACACTGTTGAGGGATATGACAAATAACAGTAATTGTTGCGGTATTCAGTCCGAAAAAGCACTGGATTTTTGGGATATTATTCATTACACGGTTTTAGGCCATACTTTGTAAAATATAATTTTGGCTATTTTTGCGCCGCGTCTTTTCGGACAATTAATAAAGATATAAAGTCATAAGGCATTATATAAATTATTTCATAAAGGAGAAAAACCATGAAAATTCGCAAATTTCCTCGTGTAATCGCGGTTTTCTTGTGCATCATGATGCTTGCAAGCGTTATGCCGATGGCAACGTTCGCGGTAGAATTTGATACATCAGCAACCGGCGATTATTTCACCATCATTTCGAAGCAAGATTATGCGCTTGCGCCGGGTGCGGTGGAAACAGAATTGGTGTTGAATAATGCCGAAGGCAGTGACCGTAAAGTGGTTCACTACTTTCAGGTTGACACCAAAAACGAAAACATCGAAGTTCTTCCCGGTTATTACGGTATCGACAAGCTCGACCCTGATAATCTCGCGCTCGACGGTGTTGAAGATAAGTCCAAGTTCTGGAAAGCTGAACAGCTTACCAAAACCGTTGCTTACTATGAAGGCCTTGGTTATAACGTAGTCGGTGCTATGAACACTGCTCTGGCATACGATTCTGATGCACCTTACGGTTACATGGTAATGAACGGTGTCGTTCTCGGAACCCCCGAAGTGCACAAGGGTGCAAAGACCTATCTGGCTATTGATGCAGAAGGCAACTGTGAACTCCGTTCTATGAGCACTCCCCTTGACGGCTCTGAAGTTACTGCTATTTCCGCAAACTTCGATTGGCTTGTTAAAGATGGTGTGCTTCAGTCTAAAACGGTAGAGCGTACTTCGTCCGATGCTTCCCGTTCTATGATCGGTATTAAGGCTGACGGTACTCTTGTATTTTGTCAGGTGGACGGACGTAACGCTCCGTTCTCTACCGGTCTTTCCAACTATGAGATGGGCGAAATGATGCTTGCGCTCGGTTGTGTAAATGCAGTTAACTGCGACGGTGGTGGATCTTCTAGCTTCATCTCGAAACGTGAAGGCGAAACCGCCAATACCATGCGTTCCATTCCTTCCGATGGTTCCGAGCGAGCAACTATTAATAGTGTCATCATCGTTTCTAAGGCTAAGGCTACCGGTGAATTCGATCACGCGGTACTTAGCTCCGCGTATAATTACTATGCTCCCGGCACATCCGCTACTATCAATGTACAGGGTGTAGACGCTGCCGGCTCTCCTGCTGAACTTCCTAAAGAAGGCATCAGTTGGGTTCTTTCGGATGACTCCTACGGTACTGTTGCAGACGGTGTTTTCAAGTCCAACGGTAAGAAAGGCGATGTTACCGTAGAGATGCTTTACAACGGCGAGACCGTTGGCGAAAAGTTGATTCACATTGTCGATCCGGATGTGTTTTCTCTGTTGCTCGATGAAACTGTTCTTCCCTACGGCAAGAGCATGACCATCGATTTTGCTTGTACATACGGTGCCGATGACTGGGATGTTTGTGTTGACGGTGCATACGAACTTGCACTTTCCGACAATGCAGCAGCTACTCTCAACGGTAACACTCTTGTTGCTTCGACCGATGAAAGCATAAAAGGCGTTGATGTTGTAGCAACATACATTCCCGATACTGCGATAACCGATACTCTTAAGGTTACTTACGGTAAGGGCTCTGAAATCATCTATGACTTTGAGGATGGCGACATTGCCGGCTTTATGGGTTTTGTTGATGCAAAACAATGGAGTGTTGACAACGGAGTGAATAACACCCTTGTTGGCAGTAGTCCTCTTGGCGGACAGTTCAATGAACAACTGAGCAGTACGACATTCGTTTCTGAAAATATTGTAAGAAACGGAAAACATGCTCTTGCTTGGAGCATTGACAATACTGATGCAGATTTTGCCGGATGGAGCTATAACGTTCTATTTAACGTCGGCGAAACGATAGTTCTTCGTGATGTTGCTAACGGCAAAAATGCAACTGCGCTTGGTATGTGGCTCTATATCCCCGAGGGTGCAGCAGGTCTTGCGTTCCAGTCTCAGCTTTATGCAAAGAACGCTGACGGCACTTATTCCTGTAAGCAGGACCACTTTATGTTTACTACCGTTAGCGGAGTAAGAAAGAATCTTAATTCTTGCACGGAGGCTGATATTCCCGAGTCCAGATGGGTGTATGCTTCCATTGATATCAGCGGATATGATTATCTCTGTACCCCTGTTGCAACAGATGAAGGGAATTCTCGTTCGCCTTCTTTCATCCGTACTTATGTCAAACCCACAGTTCCTGCGGTCCATACCTTCTATATTGACGATATCACTCTCGACTACAGCTCTGCTGTTGATGACAGAGTTCTTCCTACCATTAGCGATGTAAGCTATACAACTCAAGATGAGTCTGTTGCTCTTAACGAGGGCGCGACCATCAATGGCAATAGCATTTCTTTCTCCGCTGTTATTGCAGATAACATTAAGCTTGATTACACAACCGGTAAGATCCTTGTTGACGGCAATGAGCTTACTAACGTGAGC
>JAZTZF010000087.1:0-3926 GCA_045637325.1 Eubacteriales bacterium
TCTCGTTTTTATATACGCTTATTTCGGTAAGCTTGGTGCAAGCGGAGATTGCATCGATCTTCTTGATCTTGTTGTCGCTTACATAAAGTGTTTCAAGTGCGGTACAACCCGAAACGGCATCGATATTGTCCAAGTGCTTGCTTATTGCCCAAATACCCTTGAGTGAAGTGAGTCCCGAAACAGCATCCAGATTTTCGACACAGTTGCTGTTAAGAGTAAGTGTTTCGAGCTTGGTGAGTTCTTTGATCGCAGAGATATCGGAAATAGCGTTGCCTGCAACATTAAGTTTCTTAAGGTTGGTAAGCGATGCAATTGCGCTGATATCGGTTATACCTGCGTGAGTATGTTTGTCTTCGTCCTCTTCATTTTCTTCGGACTCGGAGGATTCTTCTGTTTCTTCAACGGTTCTCTCGCCCATCTGTACCAAGGTAAGCTCGGTAATGCCGTTAACAGCAGACAAAGCGTCCAACTCGGTCACAACAGTGTTACCGATATCAAGTTTGGTAAGCTTTTCGAACTTTTCTACACCGTCAAGGTTGGTAATAGCAGTGTATTCGAGCGAAATCTGTTCAAGATTTGTGAGCGAAGAAAGCTGATTCAAACTTTTGAGGTCGGTAAGTGCGGCACTGTTGACGATAGAATCAAAAGATACTGCAGTACCCATGCCGTATGCACTGTACATCTGGGTATAATAGCAACTCTCCTGCATAGCCGAAACCTCTGCAAGGTCAAAAGTACGCAATACGCGGAGATTCTTGAACAAAAGGATATCCTCAACCTCGGTCACGGGATAAGTAACCATAACGTAGGTGCCCTCCGCAGGTTCTTCCTCGGAGTTGTTGATGATATCGTTAGCCAATTCCTCGTAACCGAGCATAACGATGGGGTATGCGTAGGTCTGATAGTTATTCTGTGCGTCGTTACCGACAGAATAGTAATATACGAAAGACTGGACTTTATCAAGATCTTCCTGTGTTATGTCACGCACGCTTTCTTTGCCGAGAGCTGTTGCGAATGCTTTTGCAAATTCTGCATCTTCAAATTGAGTATAAGGGTCGTCCATATGACTGATACCGTCGATAAGAACGAATACCGAACCAGCAAGAAGAAGCACGCTGAGAACAACGCAAATAATTATCGTCTTCTTCTGTTTGGCAATAACTTTGTTGCTCATTTTTAAAAATCCTCCGGATCATTTAACGATTAGAATCATTATATCACAAACTATTTTGTTTTGCAATAGTAAATTTACACTCGGTTTCACGAGCCGTATTTGATTATATTTACAAAAGTATCTCTGTTTCCTTCCCAAACCTCCATTGTCCTGCCGTATTTGATATCGTCCTTATCGGGCGAGCGGCGCAGACAAAGGATTGCGGTTTTAGGTATTCTGGAAAGCCCGTCCAGCTCATACGATTTGAGATCGGAAATATAAACTCCGCAGCCGTCGATGACGTTTTCGGGCATATAGGCGTCGTCTATTATCTCTTCAAACGGAGTAAGAAGACCCTCTTTGACACAAATATCGAAAAACTCCTTATCTATCGCATAAATAACGGTGTCGCCTGCGCGCACCTCGGTCTGGAAACGCCGCAGTCCATTATTGTTATGGTCGTAGTTGATCGGATCTATGCCTGCTTCCTCATTACCGAATTTGTTTACGGTAATATCAAGTACCTCTATCTTTATTTCGCCGTCGTCGTTATAATCGTCTGACATTTTAGCCACGGTAGTTTCGATAGTTTCGGCAACCTCGGCAGATATATACATCGGCCCGACGTGAAGAATATTAACATCGGGGTCTTTTGTTGATAAAAACTGAACCAAGCTGATCACAAGAAACGCCGCCAACACCGTACCGAATATTATCAGCCATTTATAATGATACCAAATATTTTCAAACCATTCGCGCGGCGACATTTTCTCCTGTTTTTCCATAATTGCCTCCAATATAAACATTCTTAAACATTTTAGCATATACGTATTGTTTTGGCAAGCAAAAAACAACAAAAAGACGATTATTTTTACCAAAGAACCTATTACCGCAAAAAACACCAACGTTAGTTTTTTTATTACGGCATCTGAGACATGGCAAAAAAATCTTGACAAATATCCTGCTTCTTGTATAATATTTTTATCCCGAAAAGTTAGGAATTAAAATAATGCAGGAACTTTTGCATGCACTTGAACACGCGTTTTTCGATTCGCTGAAAATGCTTCCCTTTCTTATAGTCGCTTTTCTGACACTCGAATATATCGAAACCAAGTTTGAAGAAAAAAGTGCTTCGGTTATACAAAATGCCAAAAAAACCGGCCCTCTTGCAGGAGCGTTGCTCGGCCTTCTGCCGCAATGCGGTTTTTCGGTGCTCGGTGCCAACTTTTATGCCAAGCGCGTTATCACGCTCGGTACGCTTATCGCGATTTATCTCTCGACCTCCGACGAGGCTTTGCTGGTTCTGATCACAAACCCCGAAACGATGCCTGACGTGCTTCTTATTCTGGGATTGAAATTCATCATCGCGCTTATCGCAGGTTATATTATCGACCTTGTGCTTAGGAGCAAGAAAACCCAAGACCAAGATTGCCATCACCGTCACCACCACGACGATTCCTGCGATGACGGGGAAATTATAGGCGAGGAGCATTGTTGCAGCCATACCGATTGGAAAGCCATCATAAAATGCACCGTAAAACGTACCGTTTCGGTTTGGTTGTTCCTCTTTGGGACTACCTTTGTTTTGGGTTATCTTATAGAACTCGTCGGCGAGGCAAAAATACAGCAGTTTATGCTTACCGACAGCATTTTCCAACCGTTTCTTACCGCGCTTATCGGCCTTATTCCCAACTGCGCCCCGTCGGTGATTCTCGCGCAGCTTTACATCGACTCGGCGATATCGCTCGGTTCTGTTATTTCGGGGCTTTGTGCCGCCGCAGGTGCGGGTTTGATCGTGCTTTTTCACGTCAACCGAGGTGCCCGTTCAAATATTGCGATCCTTTTGTTGCTTTATTTAATCAGTACGGGGTCGGGCATAATCATTCAGTTGGTGCAAAATTTACTGTAAAAAATCGATATTCCTTTATAACAAAACCTGCTCCGTGATTTTTAACGAAGCAGATTTCAGACCGAAGACAAACTCGTTATTTACGTGCTTGAAATAAAAAAAATAAGACAAAAACTGCACTTCCTAAAAAAATCACGGGAGCGCAGTTTTCTATTATATAAGGAATTATAATTCTATTGTATTTTCAAGCACTTACAGGAAATTCTTCGACTGCTGTACACTTGTACAGCGACGCTCGAATTTCGTGAAAACTAACTTCGTTTCTCTCAGTCTGATTCAATAGATATGCTTTTATATTTCGGTCTGCGAGGACATAAAATACGCTCCGGCATCAACCAAGGGTTTTTCGCTGCCGTCGGGGCTCTTTCCGTCCTGCTTGAGCGACATCACCGCACCGATAACGCTTCCCTCGCTGACTATGGGCGAAAGGTAGCTCACCTCGTTACCGCCCTCGGTAATCGTTACGTCACCGTTTTTGTCGGCGGCAGAGTAGCTTTTGCGGCTCGACAAAACGCCCGAAAGTCCGGTGGAGATGGGTTTTTCGAGGTACTCTTTGCGAGATACGCCTGCCACTGCTATAACGTTATCTCTGTCGCAAATGGCGATCGGAATACCGCTGGAGCGGTTTATCGCCTCGGCATATTCCTCGGACACACGGCTCAGCTCGCCCACCGGGGAGTACTTTCTAAACACAACGCTTCCGTCGCTTTCGGTGTAGATCTCCAACGGGTCGCCTTCACGAATCCGCATAACACGGCGAATTTCTTTGGGAATCACTACCCTGCCTAAATCGTCAATTCGACGTACAATTCCAGTTGCTTTCATAATATATAAATTCTCCTTGTTTTTACATTTGTGGTGTTA
>JAZTZF010000088.1:0-9693 GCA_045637325.1 Eubacteriales bacterium
AGAAATACTATTACCGCAAATATTACCGTCACGAAACTTCCAAGACTAAAAAGAACTAATTTATATACCGTTCCGCAGAGGCAAAACCTGTGCGGAACGGTCTTTTTTTGTTGACAATCGGCGAATAGAAATGTATAATAATATATTAATAAGATGATGTCGAAAAAGGAAATGACAAAAATGATAAAAGACCGCTCCGGTAATACCGTTACGACCGACAGTGGGCAGAGCAAAACTCTTTCCTTTCTCTACGAGAATGCGTTTGGACGGTTGCTTGCCAAGCTGCTTGTACGCAGGTTTGTTTCGAATCTGGGCAGAGTGTATATGGAGTCGCCGCTTTCGAAAAAACGCATTGTCAAACTCATAAAAACACATAATATCAATATGGACGATTACGAAAAAAGAGAGTTTTCGTCGTTTAATGACTTTTTTATACGAAAGCTCGCGCCGAATAAGCGCGAAATTGCCCAAAATCCCGATGCCGTCATTGCACCTGCAGACTCCAAACTTACGGTGTACGATATCGATGAGGACAGCATTTATCGCATAAAAGGCTGTGAATACAGCATAAATACTCTGCTCGGCGGTGACAAAGAACTTGCGCAGAAGTTTCTCGGAGGAAAATGCTTTGTTTACCGCCTGACCGTCGATAATTACCACCGATATTGCTATCCCGACGGCGGTGTCGAACAAGAGCACCGATTCATCCCCGGAATATATCATACCGTAAACCCGATAGCGACATCAAAAACAGATGTTTACGGCAAAAATTGCCGCGAGCTCACCCTGCTCAATACCGATAATTTCGGGACGGTGGCATATATTGAGGTGGGTGCAATGATGGTAGGACGGATAAATAACGAACATCCTAAAACGCGTTTCGAACGCGGCGATGAGAAGGGGTATTTCTCTTTTGGAGGTTCTACAATTATTTTGCTGTACAAAAAAGATACGGTTATTGCCGATGACGATATTCAAAAAAACAGCATGCTCGAAACAGAAACCATTGTTCACTACGGCGAACAGGTGGGAAGAAAAGGAGAATAAACAATGGAAAGAAAAAATCTTGCAGCGGGTAAAAAGGTTGAGATAACAAATCTTGTTCCTATAACAAACAGCTATGCAACCGTAGAAAAGGGCCGTAAGGATATATTTACCAACGGCGTTATCGGTGATCCTGCAAATTGTTACAGCGGAGATTGGGTACATTTCTACCGCGGTATGGGAAGAAGCCTGACTATCGATCTCGGAAAGATTTATGCCGTAAACGGATTTAGCCTCGGATTTATTCATGACAGAAAAATGGGCATCTACTCGCCCGAAACGGTAAAATTCTATCTGTCTGACGACGGGAAGGAATATTACGAGGCGGCTGTTGTAGATTCTCCCTATCCTGCATCATTCGATATGCAGGTAAGAGCGGTTTATTCTTCGGATCTCCAAAAGACATACCGTGCAAGATTTGCGCGTGTTGATTTTAATGTCGAGGTAAATGTGTTCTGCGACGAGTTCCGCGTCTTCGGCGGCGAATCCGACGGGTTTGAGTATAAACCGTCGGGCAAACGTCCCGAATCGGTAAATAAAAACAAATTTGCCGACCGTGACGTGCTCGAGGGTGTGCATGATATTCCTCTGCTTTATTGGGGATATTATCCCGAGGATGAGCGTGTTGCAAGACTCAGAAAAGAGGATTATCTGCCTTTTATCGCATATATCGACCGCGACGGAAATCCCGTTGACACAATGTTCGATGGACTTATGTTCCTGAATGTTCAAGGCAGATGCCCTTCGGGCGGTTCGCTTGGCTATCACGGTCCGCGTTCTGTGCTTTCCGACTGGGAATTTTTGCTTGACGAAATGTTCCTTGACGGCTTTAACCTAAAAGCGCTTGATGAGGCTGTTTCCGAGTTAAAAGAAAAACTCGGATTGGACAGCAATTATAAACTTAAATTTTACCTTACCGCACCGGTTCCGAAAATATCCACCGAACCTTTCGGTGATATGAACGGAGACGGCATAGAAGAAAAAATACTTTCAACCGAAGATTGTATCGATGCATATGCTTGGTATGTCGATCAAGTAACGCGCCGTTACGAAGCAGAACATTTCGAAAATATATTGCTTGACGGTTGGTTCTGGAATAACGAGTCGGCTTCACGCGCGGACCGCGACGACGAAGAGGTTTTTGCAAAAGGCTGTATGGATGAGCTCCATAAACGCGGATATAAATGTATTTTCATCCCGTATTTCCAAGCAGGCGGATGCGAAAAGGTTGATAAAATTGGCTTTGACTGTACCACAATGCAACCCGGTCTTTCGTTCCAGGAGGTTCTCGGGCGTGAACCTCAGGGCATGATGCAGGACTTCACCGATTTGTGTAAAAAATACGGTTTCGGTGTTGAGCTTGAAATACATCACGGTGTCAAGAACCAAGAAACCAAGTTGAAATACGGCAAACTGTTTGATGAATATCTTATCGGTTGTATGCGCAACGGCATGATGACCGATACGATTCACACCTATTATCAGGTTGCAGGCCCTGGCGTGTTCCACTTCTGTGCTCATTCCAAAGACGACTATCAACGCGCAATTTACGACAAACTTTACAAATTCATAAAAGGCACGCTTACCGAAGCGGATTTTGAGTTGTCGGTTCCCGAAACAGCAGCTGAAGAAACGGTGGCTGTTGCAGAACCCGAACCTGTAAATCAGTCGGTAACGCAAGAGATTACCGTTGAGGAAAATATTTCGGAAGAACCCGCGGCTGATGAAATAATGCCTATAGCAGAAGAAACGGCAAAGGAAACAGTCGTAGAATCAGCCGAAGAAACGATCGAAGAAACGATCGAAGAAACAGCTGAGGAAACAGTCGAAGAATCAACCGAAGAAAACGACGTTGAACCCGAAGTTACAGAAGAATCTTCCAAAAAACCCGATTTGAAAAAGATGGCGTTGATCGGCGCAGGTATAGCAGCCGTGCTTGGCGTAATCTATTTGTTATTCAAGGGTAAAAAGGATAACTAAACAGAAGGATACGCATATGGACAAACGAAATCTCACTCTGCTTTGCGATTTTTATGAGCTGACAATGGCAAACGGTTATTTCCTCTGCGGAAAACGCGATACCATTGCCTATTTCGACGTGTTTTTCCGTGACGTTCCCGACGGCGGCGGTTTTGCTATCGCGGCAGGACTTGGAGAAATTATCGATTATATCCGCGATCTGAAATTCAGCGATGAGGATATTGCATATCTCCGTGCCCAGAATACTTTCACCGAGGAATTTTTGGAATATCTAAAAGATTTCAAATTCACAGGTGATATTTATGCCGTTCCCGAGGGAACCCCAATTTTCCCGCGTGAGCCGGTTTTGACGGTCAAGGCACCCATAATTCAGGCACAGTTTATCGAAACCTACGTTCTTACGGCATTTAACCACCAGTCGCTTATTGCGACCAAGGCTAACCGCATAGTGCGCGCGGCAGACGGCAGACCTGTAAGCGAGTTCGGTGCAAGACGCGCTCAGGGTGCATCCGCGGCACTTCACGGTGCACGCGCGGCATATATCGGCGGCGTAAATTCCACCTCCTGCGTGCTCAGCGCAAAGGATTACGGTATTCCTGCGTCGGGAACCATGGCACATTCATGGGTTCAGATGTTCGATGACGAATATACGGCGTTCAAGACCTATTGCGAGCTTTATCCCGATAACGCAACGTTGCTTGTCGATACCTATAACGTGCTTCACAGCGGTATTCCCAATGCGATAAAGGCGTTCCGCGAATGCGGTATTAAAAAATGCGGTGTGCGCATCGACTCGGGCGATATTGCATATCTTACCAAAAAGGTGCGCAAGATGCTCGATGATGCAGGATTTCCTCAATGCAAAATAGTTGTGTCCAATTCACTTGATGAAAAAATCATTGCCGATATACTTCGTCAGGGTGCGCAGATAGACGCTTTCGGCGTGGGCGAGCGCCTTATTACGGCAAAAAGCCATCCCGTTTTCGGCGGGGTATATAAGCTTGCCGCAGTAGAGGATGAGTCGGGAAAAATAACACCCAAAATAAAGATCAGCGAAAACCACGAAAAGATCACCAACCCTCATTTCAAAAAGCTGTTCAGGCTTTACCGCAAGAGTACGGGCAGAGCGATAGCCGATTATATTACGCTGCATACCGAAACGGTAGACGACAGCCAACCGCTCGAAATATTCGATCCGACATATACGTGGAAACGCCAGACCGTAACCGATTTTGAGGCGGTGGAACTGCTCAAACCGATCTTTATTAACGGGGAATTGGTGTACAAAACACCCGAACTTTCCGAGATACGCGACTATTGCAAAGAGCAGGTTTCGAACCTTTGGGATGAAGTAAGACGTTTCGAGAACCCTCACCGTTATTACGTGGATCTCTCTCAACAGCTTTGGGATCTTAAAAACGAATTGCTTTCTCCACCCAGATAATATAAAAACATATAAAACAATAGAACTGCAGTTTTTTCAAAAACTGCAGTTCTTTTTGTCGGATAAACGTCATGCGGCAATGCAGGAGCCCAACAGTGTGAGAAGCGATATAAACACCGTCGTGCCCAGTACGCCTTTTATAAATCCGTGAATAAAACCGTCGCGGTCGGTTACCGTCTTTTTTGCCAATGCTACAAATTCTTTCATTTTATTTTCCTCCTTATAATTCGGATGCGTTTTTGTATGTTTTTTATCTTACGTGTTTAGTATAATCGGATATGTGTCCAATAATCGGTACAATGATAAAGTTTTTAATAAAAAATACCGTTGTTTTCGCAACGGTATTTTTGATACCCGTATAAGGTATCGGGAAAGTGAAAATTGCTTTGGCAATAAAGCTTTTTTCCGCATTCGGCAGAAGGAGGTTAGAGGAAACTGCCGAGATGCGGAAAAGAAGATTCTTTTGAAAAATCAAATCGCATCAGGCATTTCAAAAAACCGCCTGTCGAGAGGGAAACGCTTGCTATATTACAATAGCTTCACTTAGTGGAAAGTAATTTATACTTTCGCTTTTTGTTTACAGGTCATCGGCATCCTGAATAGGCTTTTGTCTACCATCCAATGGGACACCCGTGTAACTTCCCAAAATATCGGAATTCATTTCGGGTACCATATTGTTTATACCAAATAGGTCCGTAACGAGATTAGTGGGATAGTTCGCATTTTGTGCAAGTGGGTGCGGATAATAATATCTGTCTACGTCATTGATACCTTTGGGAAACCTGTATCTTTTTCGTTTTCCCATTTTTGATGCTCCTGTCTGAACGAATCTCTTTCGTTCGATGTTATTATTGCCGCATGTGAGGATTTAATGCATTGAGTTGTGTTGACAAATCATGGCAAATGAATTAAAATAAAAAAAGTCAAAATCGGGAGGTAGATCTAATGCGGATAATAGGTATAGATTACGGCGATGCGCGTGTCGGACTTGCCGTGAGCGACGAAACGGGATTTCTGGCATCGGCGGTCTGCACCGTTAACGTAAGCGGAATGCGCGACGCCTGCAAAAAGGTTGCCGAAAAGATAAAAGAGCTTAACGGTACAAAAATCGTACTCGGCTTGCCGAAAAACATGGACGGAAGCGAGTCGTTCCGAGCCGATAAATCAAAAGCATTTGCCGAAATGATCTCTGCGTCGACCGGTTTGGAGGTTGTCTTTGTTGACGAGCGATTGTCCACCGTCGAGGCATATACTTATATGAATATAACCGAATTTAACGGCAAAAAGCGTCGCGATGTTGTAGATGCGCTGTCTGCACAAATCATATTGCAATCATATTTGGATGCAAATAAATAAACATTGTTGGCATGCTTGATTTTTAGAACAAAAGGATTGACAAAGCAAAATCGGTTTGTTATAATAATCAAGCATCTGTTTTGGGATGCAATTAGTAAAAGTAAACCCGAAATATCTGGGTGTGGCTCAGTTTGGGGAAGAACGGCGCACGCCGCCTGTGGCGGAAGCAGTAAGCCGTTCTGAGTGGCAGTAACTTGGCGATTGGCGAGAGAGCGAAATATGGGTTCCCTGAAAATGCTTGCATTTTTAGGGAAAGCGAACGAAGACAGAGCCTTAGTTACAACAGGAAGAGCGCTTGGTTCGGGCATTCAATTAAAAATAACAATTAAATATCTGGGTGTGGCTCAGTTTGGTAGAGCGCTTGGTTCGGGACCAAGAGGCCGGAGGTTCAAATCCTCTCACTCAGACCATAAAAACCAAGGGATCCTTACGATCCCTTGGTTTTTATTATATGCATGCAAGGTTAAACCTGCGGTCGATCGCTCCCGAACACGGGACCAAGGGGGAACAAGCAAAAAACGATTCGGGGAAGGTTTTTTTGTGCCGAGATTAGTTTCAATGTCAAAAAATGGCGCCATTGTCCTTTTAATTGGACAGATAATGTGCTATAATCAACACAAAGAGAGGTGAATGTTATGAATTTAGTCAAGCAAATTAATGAACTTTTCGAAAAAGCGCCATTTGATTTATCTGGAATCAGGCAATTGCTTTCATGTCGAAAACTCACAGAATCAGAATTGGCAGAGTTGGCAGTTGGATTTACAAAACAATGCTTTGGTGAATATTATGATGCTCTTGATCCCGAAATTGAATCCGTCACCATCGAGAACATGCACAGCAATCATATTATCGGAGCAATAAGTCTACTACTGGAATTTGGTCTTGATCCGAACACTATTGTTGACGATGATAATGTAATGTGGAATAGTATGTGGATTGACGCTCCCCATATGGCTGCTTCGGTTTTGAAATTGCTTCTGGAAAACGGAGGAAATCCAAATCATTTCATCCCGTCGGAGGGAGAATCGCTCTTTGAATACATTTCATTCAAGGTTTCTTATGACGAATATACACACGAATATTTTCACACTGTCCAATGTTGGTTGTTATTAATGGCATACGGGGCGTGCTGGCAAGACGGTGAAATTCCGATAAAAATGCTAGGTGGAAAAACAGTCGAAATTTTCAAAGATATTGATCTTTATGATTATGAAATTGAGCCTCTGCCACAAGAACCCGGTAAATATGGCTGTTGGATTATGCATATTTACAATGTCGAAACAACAGAAGAAGTGGCAGTTTACAGATGAAATTGCCGATAAATATCGAATAGGTACACAGTTGAAACTTTTGCAATCCAATGTAACCCGTATTAAAAATTGCGTTATAATTCAGAAAAATTTATTTGCTGAAAAAAGATAGAAATTAGAAATACAGAAAAAGACACCGATCATCGGTGTCTTTTTTGCTCGAAAAATTTCATAAATCTCTCGACAAATAAAAATAAAAGGTATATAATACAACATACAAATTTTCGGACAGTAAGAGGGTGTTGTTTTGAAACACTACAAATACAAAGAGTATATTGCCAACGTATTCCCCTGCATTTATTATGGTTTGATATGTGGTTCGATCACAGGAGCTATCATATTTCTTTTCAAATTGGCGGCAAAGAAAGCAGAAGCAGTTTCGCGCACTCTGTATTCCGCCGCATCGCAGAATCCGTTATATATCGGATTGACGTTTATTGTTTTGGCAGTCGCGGCGTTGTTGATGTATCTTCTACACAAAAAGATCCCCGAGGTGCGCGGCGGCGGTATTCCCCGAAGCGAAGGGGTGCTTCGCGGTGTACTTTCATTTCGGTGGTTGAAGACCCTGCTCGGAACCTTTGCAGGTAGTATGATAAGCTTCTTTTGCGGACTTCCGCTCGGGAGCGAGGGACCTGCAGTGCTTATGGGAACTTCTGTCGGAAGAATGTGCGGAAATATCTCCAAAAACAAAACAACGTGGAACCGCTATATAATGACGGGCGGTGCCGGCGCAGGTTTTGCCGTTGCTACGGGCGCACCGCTTTCGGGTATTCTTTTTGCGCTGGAGGAGATACACAAGCGCTTTACCCCGATGCTGGTCATTGCCGTTTCGATGTCGGTTCTTTCGGCAACCTATATAAATGAATTATTGTGTTCGCAGTTCGGCATAAGCGCATCGTTGTTCCATATAGAAAGCATTTCGGGTTTTGAGCTTACCGACGTTGGTTATCTGCTTTTGTTGGCGGTGCTTGTGGCTTTTGCGGTATGGATCTTCGATGCGTCTATCGAGTTATTTGCCAACCTGACAAGCAGGCTCAAAAAGGTGCTTACACCCTCGGTAAAGCTTGTTATGGTATTTTTGGTGACCGGCGTATTGGCGTTTTGTTTCGATGATGCCGTTTACAGCGGACACCACATGATAGAACAGGTATTGGCGAATAACAAAACCGCGGCGTTTTTGTTTGCGCTGTTTGCAGTGCGGTTGATAATGATGCTTTTTGTGACCGACAGCGGAGTAACGGGTGGTATATTTATCCCCACGCTTGCTATCGGTGCGGCATTTTCGGCGCTTGTATCGAAATTGCTTTTGGCAATGGGAATGGACGAGTCGTTGTTTACCGCCGCGGTCTTCCTCGGCACGTGCGCTTTCATAGGCGGAACTTTGCGCGCTCCGCTTACCGCGTCGGTGCTTTTTGTTGAGCTGACGGGCAGATATTCCAACATGCTGTTTGTCGTGCTTGTTGTTTTTACGGTTATGTTTATAACCGAGATGGCAAACCAAACGCCCTTCTACGATCACGCTCTCGAAAGAATGGAACACGCCCAAAACAAGGGAAGACAGCCGATAATCGCATGTTTTGAGATGACGGTTGCACACGGTTCTTTTGTCGTCGGGAAAGCGGTACGCGATATTATGTGGCCGGCGTCATCGGTCGTTATAAGCATAAAACGCGCCGACGAAGCACAAAAGGATATGGATAACGACGGCGAGAAAAAGCTCTATGTCGGCGATACCGTCGTATTGCGTGCACGGTTTTTTGACGAAACAGAGATACGCAGTCTGCTTGTCGGACTGGTAGGAAGCGAGCACGAAATAAACAGAACAGAAGTTGAATAAACAAAAAATAAAGGTTGCCGCACGGCAACCTTATTTTTATTCGCTTTTATTTATTCAAAATACTTTCAAAATCCTTCTTGGGACGGTAACCTACAATTGTTTCAACATTCTCGCCGTTTTTGAACAGAATAACCGTCGGGAGAGTGTGCATATAGAAACGTCTCGAAAGATTGGGGTTATCATCAACGTCAAGCTTGGCAACCTTAATACGGCCTTCGTACTCTTTTTCAATCTCGTCTATAAACGGAGTGACCATTTCGCACGCCGCGGTCCAGTTTGACCAAAAATATACCAAAACGGGTATATCGGATTTTATAACCTCGTTTTCAAAGTTCTGTTCGCTAATGATTACTGCCATAATAAATAACTCCTTTATTAATGTCTTTCGACATTATAACACACTCATAAGAAAAAGTAAACAGTATTTTGGGCAGTCGAACCTAACTTTTGGATTTCGATTCGGTTATCATTCGTTTTAGTTCGGTTACGGCATCCCCGAGACCGCCTACCGAATCTATAATACCGTATTCAACCGCCTCGCGCCCGTCGATAACCGTTCCTATATCGGTAGTCATATCGTCGGTTGCGGTCATAAGCCGTCTTACGGTTTCGCCGTCCACGCGTGAGTTGCGGACGATAAACTCTATAATGCGCTCCTGCATTTTTGATAAATTGGCAAATGTCTGGGGAACACCTATTACCAAGCCGTTAAGCCGTACGGG
>JAZTZF010000089.1:0-3208 GCA_045637325.1 Eubacteriales bacterium
CAAACGCAGACTGTGATTGATTGAAAAAATTGTCTTCTATATATACCTCGCGCGGGATATCGGCAAAGGTAGAACTCACCGGTACGGTAATGTTAAACAGCCTTGTGTTTGCAGGAATTATATCCGCAAGACCGTTGAGTGCATTGGAATAACGCTCAAGTGCGGTGGATTTATAGTTAAACTGCTCGTATCCGCAGTTGTTGTAAACATAGGTATACCCGTACTCGTTTATAACCCAACCGTGTGTTATTGTAGGTTCTTCTTCGATATCCGAATCGCCGCTGCCTACACCGATATCTTCACCTTCTTCACTATTGTCGCTATCGGACTTTTCCTCCTCCGAGGAGTTCGAGTCTGCAAAAACATCTGAAATTTCGATATCTATATGCACACTTTCGTGGTACGAATCACTATCATCAGTCAACGAAATTTCTTCGCGCGGCGCAGATTCACCCGATAGATCATTAGACGCGCTCTCGGGAAGCTGTGAATACTGTTTTACTGTGAAAGATATTACCATTAAAACAAGAACGGTAATAAGAATAGCTAAAATAGAAGCTAAGGTTACGGTTTTGCGTGTTATTGATAATCTTTTCTCTTTCATTGTTAATTACCTCCTATGATATTACTGAGATAATTGACATTTGGAAAAGAAAATATACACAAAATTACTCTGTCGCAAGTAAAAACCTGCGACAGAGCTTTGATTTTAATGATTTAGAATATCGTCCGAAAACAGATCGCTCTTATCATCGTCATCCGCTTGAGCAGAAGACGAAGTGCGGTCGTTTTTATCGGTTGCTTTGTCAGATTGCTTCTTTTGCTTAGCGAGTTCTTCTCTTCTGGTTTGGTTTTCGGCATCGTTTGCCTTTTTCTTACGGGCAAAAACCTCATCCAGCATTTCCTCGGTCACGCCCTCGGTAAAGCAAAGTTCGAACTGTTCGGCGTCCATTACCTCGTGCTTAACAAGATACTCGGCGATAAATATCATTATCGACTTATTATCTTCGAGAATCTTTAGTGCACGCTCATAACCGGATGTTACTAACTTATAAACCTCTTCATCTATCTGTATAGCGACCTTTTCGGAATAGTTCTTTGTAGTGCCGAAATCCTTGCCAAGGAAAACCTCGTTGTTTTCGGCAGAATAAACTACAGGACCGAGAATATCGCTCATGCCGAGCTTTGTTATCATCTGTCTTGCGATATTTGTGGCGCGCTCCATATCATTGGAAGCACCGCCGGAAATATCATCGCACATGATTTTTTCTGCTGCGCGTCCGCCCAGTAAAATACAAATTTCATCAAGCAATCCCTGCTTGTATACACTTGTTTTTTCCTTTTCGGGGAGCGAAAGCGTATAGCCTAATGCTCTGCCGCTGGGAATGATCGAAATTTGATGAACCGGATCCTGATTGCCTATCAGGCGTGTAACAATTGCGTGACCCGCCTCGTGATAAGCGGTTTTTAGCTTATCCTCGGCAGATATGATCTTGGATTTCTTTTGAGGACCGACGATAACTTTTATCGTTGCTTCCTCGATATCATCGGTGTTTATAACCGTCTTTTTCTTTCTTGCCGCCAAAAGTGCAGCCTCGTTAAGAAGATTGGAAAGATCGGCACCCGTAAAACCTGCGGTCGATTTTGCAATGGTTGACAAATCAACATCGGCACCGAGAGGCTTGCCTTTCGCATGCACCTTGAGAATCTCTTCTCTGCCTTTAATGTCGGGGTGGTTTACGGTAACCTGTCTGTCAAATCTTCCGGGTCTAAGCAACGCAGGATCAAGAATATCGGGGCGGTTGGTAGCGGCAATAACGATTACGCCGTCGTTTACACCGAAACCGTCCATCTCTACAAGAAGCTGGTTAAGTGTTTGCTCTCGTTCATCGTGTCCGCCGCCGAGACCTGCGCCTCTGTGACGACCGACAGCATCTATTTCATCGATGAATATTATACAAGGGGCAGTTTTCTTTGCGGTTTCGAAAAGATCTCTCACGCGCGAAGCGCCTACGCCAACGTACATTTCTACAAAGTCTGAACCCGAAATGGAGTAAAAAGGTACACCGCTTTCGCCAGCAACTGCTTTCGCAAGTAATGTCTTACCGGTACCGGGAGAACCAATAAGCAAAACACCCTTGGGAATACGCGCACCCAAGCTTGAAAACTTGTCGGGATTTCTGAGGAACTCAACGACCTCCTGCAGTTCTTCCTTCTCTTCGCCTGCGCCTGCAACATCGCTGAAGAGCACCTTTTTCTTTTCGTCACTGCCCAGCTTGGTTCTCGCTTTGCTGAACGAGTTCATTTTTCCGCCGAGACCTATACCGCCTCCGCTTCCGTTTTTGGAAGTACGGGCAATAAACAGCCAGAACACAACCAACAAAGCAATAATGACGATAAGATACGGCAGATATGCCGCCCACCAAGGAAGCGTATCGGGAGCTTCATAATCATATTCAATAAGAATACCCTCGGCAGTTTGTTCAAAAATCAACTCGCCCAGATCATCCCTAAACTGCTCAATATCGGCAAGCATGTGTACATATTCAAATGACGAAGGCTCTATCTTCTCGCTTTCGCTCTTGGGCTCGTTTTTCGAAAGATAAAGAACGCCGGTATTATCGATGTAATACCGTTTTACTTCCTCATTTTGGAACATTGATACGACTTTGCTGTATTCTATTTCTTCCTGATCGTTTTTGCCTGCATACATGGCATTTGCAATAATGATTATTACAACAAAAAAGATCAAATAAAATAATATAATCTTTCCGGGACCTTTATTTTTCATAGGCGTTAATCCACCTTTCTTTGTCTATAGTATTAAATACTGTGTTTATATATACTTTTTTGGAAAATTCATTGCAACATACTTTGTCGGAAATGCCGACAAAAGGTACATATATTATTCCCTCTTCATCAAATATAATCGGAATTATATCTCGATATTCTTTGGGAACTTTTTTATCAATAAACAACTTTTTCAAACTTTTATTAATGCCGTTTATTAAAATTTTGTCACCAACACGACGATTACGAACCTTTAACGCTCCGTTTATTTTATCAGATGATATAAAAGCAGTGGTGTATAATTTGTTAATATTTTCTAACTCGTCAATTTTATCTGTCACCGATATAGAAACCTTGTCGCCGAAAACAAAATTCACACCAAAATCGAGCGGTTGAAAATCATACTCCGCAGAAGTAT
>JAZTZF010000090.1:0-2061 GCA_045637325.1 Eubacteriales bacterium
GCGTCATGTGTCCAACATCAAAAATGTTTATAAACTGCCGTGCGTTGTTGCGGTCAACCGTTTTCCGACGGATACCGATAACGAGATCGAATTTATCATCGCGAAATGCCGCGAACTCGGCGTAAATACCGTTCTTTCCACCGTGTGGGCAGAAGGCGGCAAGGGCGGCGAGGCATTGGCACGCGAGGTGGTTCGTCTTTGTGATGAAGAAAAGGGCGATTTCACCTTCTCCTATGAGGACGATCTTTCTATCGAGGAAAAGATAGAAGCAGTCGTTAAAAAGGTTTACGGCGGCGACGGCATTACCATTATGCCTGCGGCGCAGAAACAGATCAAAAAGTTAGAGTCTCTCGGCTTTGGCAAATGCCCTGTCTGTATCGCAAAAACCCAGTACAGCTTTTCGGACGATCCTGCAAAACTCGGCGCGCCCACAGGGTTTACCGTTACCGTAAAGAATGTCAAGATATCTGCAGGCGCAGGCTTTATCGTCGTGCTTACGGGTGATATTCTCACTATGCCCGGCTTGCCGAAAATACCTGCGGCAGAAAGAATAGACGTTGACGAAAACGGGGTAATATCCGGTCTGTTCTAATGCGAATCTCTTTGTTCGGAGGGTAATATGAAGATCAAACTCATGACCTTCAATATACAGCATGGCAGAAACCATAATAAAAAAGGCGACGTTATCGATCTTCCGCTTATGGCGGAGAATGTCCGCGCACAGGACCCCGATATTTTTGGTCTTAACGAGGTGCGAAAGGGTATAGATCCCGACCATTCATCGGGATATTCCGATCAACCGTCGTTCTTTTCTCAAACCTTGGGTTATCATTCCTATTTCGGCGATGCAATAAAAATAAAAGAGGATTGTTATTACGGCAATGCTGTTTTTTCTAAATTTCCTATGCAGAGTTGCGAAAAAATAATGATACCCGATGTTATCGAAAGAAAAGGCTTGCGGTACGAAACCCGTTGTGTGTTAAAGACGGAGTATGAAATTAACGGCAAAAAACTTACCGTTTTGAACTCCCACTTCGGACTCGGACACGGCGAGGCGGAGAATGCCGTTGATACCGTGCTGTCGCTGGTAAACGCTATCGATACTCCTATTGTCTTGATGGGTGATTTTAACAAAACACCCGACCACGAACAGATAAAACATCTATCTAGTGTGCTGACCGACGTGCATGCGTCGCTCTCCAAAGGGATAAACACCTATCCGTCGGATTCGCCCGATATGCGTATCGACTATATATTCGCACGCGGTGTCAAAGTGTTAAGCGCAGAAACGGTAAAACGTGTCGTTTCGGATCATTATGCCATAACCGCAGAAATAGAGATATAAAATTCAAACGACAAAATCACCGCAGAACAGTATTCTGTTTTGCGGTGATTTTTTTACTTAATGCACAATACGACAGGTATTTTATTTTTCGACGCTAAATCAGGTTTCCGACTGCCGACGAATAGCAATAAATAATTACGAAAAAACACCTATGTGCAATGCAAATATCGAAAATTCACAACGCTTTCTGCATAATGCCGAAAATGCATTTGTCAAAGCTGTTCAGAACACCCGATTATCTATGATTATCGGGTGTTTTTCGCGTTTTTTGCGCTATTCCGAACAAGCGTTTGATGACATAATCACAAACTTTGCACAAGAACACGAGGATTTTCTACATCAAAAAAGGTCGAAAACCCTTGCAAAACAAGATATTTTGTTACTGTCAAAATAACGAAACGGTTTCCATAATGTATAAATTATGTTATCTTCTTCTATTGCATTTTTTGGGCATCTGAGGTATAATTAGACCATACAAGAGGAGCGAAGTGGAGCGCGGGGGAGCAATCTCCCATGGAAAACACAAAAATGTGCTCGAAAGGAGGAAAAAACAATGTTCTACGGCGAATACAAACATACCATAGATGCCAAGGGGCGTTTGTTTATTCCTGCCAAACTTCGTGAAAAGCTCGGTGAAGAGTTTATCCTCTCTCGCGGATTCGATAAGTGTGTTTGCATTTATCCTAAATCCGAGTGGGAAAACTTTACTGCTAAGC
>JAZTZF010000091.1:0-7871 GCA_045637325.1 Eubacteriales bacterium
CCTTTTTTCTTATCTTTGGCAGTAGTTGTCGAATTTTTAACGGTAGTTGTCGAAGACGGGTTTTCAATTTTGGTATCAATACGCTCCGTCTTTTCTTCGCTTTTTGTGTTATCAATGGCGCCGAGGTTATCGTCATCGGTTATTACCGCGGCAAGCGCTTCTTCGGGTATAATGTCTGGTTTTGTGGCTTCGCTTGCGGCAACCGCAACTGTGTTTTCGAAAACCTGCTTTTTTTGAACCTGTTCCTCAATCTGAGATTTTTCGGGTATAACTTCTGCTTTTGTGGCTTCATTTGCAGTATTCTCAACCGTGTTTTCAAAAACCTGCTTTTTTGGAGGCTGTATTTCTTTGTCCCAAACCTTTTTTGCATTACCCTTTCCCCAATTTTCGGGTAATTTGCCCATATACTATGCCCCCTTTTTCTTCAAAACTATACCCACAACTATATATACGATCGCGGGGATAAACATCAGACCAAACAGACAAGTCAAAATTCGAATCCACACGACAGATGTGTCTGTATAGTTTGCTATGCCTTTGCAAATACCGAACAGCCACTTTCCTTCTTTTGCTCTGGAAAATTTGCGGTCATCGATTTTTAAAACAACACCCAAAACGATATATGCGATAGCGGGAATAAACATCGAACCCAACAAACAAGCCCAAATTCGAATCCACACAACCGATATATCAGTATAGTTTGCTATGCCTTTGCAAAGTCCGAACAGCCACTTGCCCTCTTTTGCTTTTGAAAATTTGCGGTCATTGACTACGCCTGTCTCAACATCTTCTTTATACGGGATACAGATGGCAATGAGAAAGTATATGCCCATAGCCGCGTATACAATATTGCAAATTCGCACCCACAGAACGGGAATTCCGGTAAATTCTGCAATTCCTTGGCTTAAACCGGTTACCACTTTGTTTTTCTTGATTCTGTAAAGACTGGGTTCTTCAAATTCTTGCTTGATTTCCTCGGGAGGATTTGCCGACACGGAATTACCGCAAGCGGGACAGAATATGTAAGTTGCGACGTTTTTCTTTCGGGAAATCTGTAACAGTCTTAAACCGCTGACGGCAATATGAATAATATAAAGATAGATAAACCTAAGCAACGATCTCAGACCGTAAGCGGGCAAGCCTACTCCGGTCTTCATGCCTTCATCTTTGCTTATCAGCAATGCGTGAGGGTTTTCACAAAAAGGACATTTTATATCTCTTTCTATGACTGTGGGACTTTCGTGTTTCATTTTTGTCTCCTTTTACAACATATTCATAATGTGAATATTATATTCAAACGAATTATGAATGTCAAGACTTAAATATGCAATAATTGAATATAAGATATATACTTTTGCATAAGAGGGTCGCGAATCATGAAGAATATTAAACTTATACGGGTAACAAAAGACTACACGCAATTAAAGGTACAGATGGACACGGGAATCAGCCAAAGTACGCTTTCGAAATATGAATGCGGTGAGTTGGTACCGACCACCGAAAATTTGATATTGCTTGCAAAATATTACAATACCAGCATGGATTATTTAATGGATCTTACAGACGAAAAAACACCCTATCCCAAAAAGGCCGAATAAAAAAACGCAAAGCCGTCAGACATATTTTTCCACACTAAAAAACCGATTTGAAAGGAGAAATCCAATCAAATCGGTTTTGTTTGTTATTCGGTTAAAACTCAATCTTTCTTCGCGTTAAAGAAAGCATGGAAAATGCGCTGTTTTATGCCGCGGTCGTTGCGTTCGGCTTCGGCAAGGAATCGTTTTGTGTCTTCGCGGCGTGTGGTTCCGTCGGCAGGGCAGTTCTTCGGTACGGGAACTATTCCGCTTGTGCGGACAAAGTGCGACACCTCTTTTTCGGGAGTGAAAAGCAGAGGTCGGATTACCGTCATGTCCGATCTGTCGAGATAGGTAACGGGATAAAAACAGTCAAAACGCCCCTCGATAAAAAGGTTCATTATTATCGTTTCGACCGCGTCGTCGAAATGATGCCCGAGCGCGAGCTTGTTGCACCCTGCATCCTTCGCCGCGGTGTGCAGTGCGCCTCGGCGCATGTTCGAACACAGCGAGCAGGGGTGTTTTTCTTTTCGCACCTCAAAAACCACCGAATATATCTCGCTTTCGATGCTTGTTAGAGTCAAACCCAGCTCGGCGCAGAGCGCGCGCGATACTTCGTCGGTTTCGTTGGGGAACCCCATGCGGAGATTTATGGGAACTATTTCGAACCGCTTGGGATAAAAACGCGAAAGCCCGTGCAGTGCGCACAGCAGTGCAAGGCTGTCCTTTCCGCCCGAAACACCTACGGCGATCCTGTCGCCATCTTCTATCATGTTGTATGTGTCTATCGCGCGGCGCGTGTATGACATTAATTTTTGCAATGCTTTGGAATCTATCATTTTTCTTCCTTTGTATGGTATGTGCAGTATTTTCGCAGTTCACACTCTTGGCATTTCGGTGCGCGTGCGGTGCAGACCTCTCTGCCGAAAAGCACCATTCTGTGGCAGTAATCGCTTTGTTTTTCTGTCGGGATAAGTTTGGAAAGCGCGCGTTCGGTTTTGAGCGGATCCTTCCCGTCGGAAAACCCGAGCCGCCCCGAAATGCGTATGCAATGGGTGTCTGCAACGATTCCGCCCAGACCGAAAACATCGCCACGCAGCAGGTTTGCAACCTTTCTTCCCACGCCTCGCAGTGTAAGAAGATCATTCATTTCGCTGGGGAGCACGCCTGCATAGACCTCTGTCAGGCGAGTACAGCATTCTTTCAGCGCTTTTGCTTTCGAATGATAAAGCCCGACAGAACGGATCTCTTTTTCTATCTCCTCAAGCTCGGCGTTTGCCATGTCATAAGGGGTGGGGAATCGGGCAAAAAGTGTTTCCGACACGATATTTACCCGTGCGTCGGTGCATTGCGCCGAAAGTATCGCCATTATCAAAAGCCGATAGGGATCGCCGTTCCATTTCAAACCGCATTCGCTGTCGGGATATCGTTTTTCGAGTAATTCTATTATTGCATTTATCTTGTCAGTCATCGAAAATAAAGTTCACATCCCCGGACAGAAGCGAAAGCGCTCCTCTGAAAATTATCTCGGCTCGTTCATCGAAATTAGCCTTTAGCTTTTCTGCATATTCCTTTTCGGCAAGGTGCACCTCCACCGAGAAAAGGGTTTTCTCCTTGTCCACTATCTTGCAGTTAAGATTGTAGCCGTTTCCGCATTCGGTTATCGCGCTGGATATGCGGTTGCCGTTACGGTAAAAAGCAATAAGACGCAGTGCGCTTCTCAATGCGCGCTCGCGTATGATCGGGAGCAGAGAGCTCTCGTAGCTTTCGAGCGTTTCTTTGCCGCTTTGCGAGATAGAATACAGACGGTTTTGCTCGTCGCCGTATTCGTCGATCTGCCCTGCGTCGAGCAACTCCGAAAAACAAAAGGCGAAATCAAAATAATTTACAAACTCGTCCTGAACAACTATATCGTTTACCGTCGTGAATTCCAGCGGTTCCCCGACATTGTTAAGCAGATACAGTATAAAAACTTTTATGTCTATCTTGTTTTCAAGTTTCAAAATATCACCTGTTTGATCAAAAAATCATGTATTTGATCATATTATAACTTATATTGTCAAACATTTCAAGAAGATGTGACAAAAGTTTCACTTGAAAAATCATACATATATGTTATAATCATTGTGAATAAATATATTTCAAAATATATTTCATAGGAAGTAGAACCGTATGATATTGAATTTTCCCGGCGGAGCGCGTCCCAATGAACGCACTCGTTACGGTAAACAAAAAATAAATACAGTCGGACAATGTTCGGTAATATGCCTTGACGCCGACGATTCGGCATCGGCGTTCATAGCGGCAGGCACTCCTGTACAGCGCGGCAGTTTGTTGGGCAAAAACAAGGATATGCCGGTGTATGCTTCCATCGGGGGCGTTTTCCGCGGAATTACGAATATCGAGGGCAAAAAATATTTTGTCGTGATGTCTAACGGCAATACCGACAATACCGAAAAACGCATTCACTCCCCCGAAACACATGCGCTGACAGAGCTCACGAAAGAAGATATTATCGAGAGCGCAAAGAAGTTTGCTATAGTTGATGTGCGCAGCGGTATTCCGCTATGGAAATTGCTGGAATCGGCAGGCGACAACTGCCGCAGGCTGGTTATAGACTGTACCGAAACCGATGCCGCATGCGCTATAAATTTCCGTTTGTGTATCGAAAAAGCGCGCTCGATTGTGGGCGGTGCAAAGGTGCTTTTGCAGGCGATCGGTGCATTGAAATGTGTTTTTGCAGCGGAATACTATCGCAATGCGGCGTTTTCTGCGATATCCAAATACGCAACCGACGAAAAAATGTTTGCACTTGCGCCGTTGGAAGAAAAATACCCCTACAGCGATATTTCGCTTATGGATGCGCTGTATGTAAAAACGCTTTCTCCGAATCAGACCGCGCTCGATATGGGCGTGCTGATAGTTGCGCCCGAAACGGCAATTGCGCTTTACGATGCGATGGTAAGCGGTATTCCCCAGCTTGATAAATATATTTCTGTTTGCTTTAAAAACAGTGCAAAGGGCGGTAATCTGCGTGTTCCGCGCGGCATAACCATCCACGATATTTCAGAGTCCTGCGGAAAAAACGAAGAAGGCGGTTTCTTTGTCGAGAACAGCCTGCTTTCGGGCAGACCGATAAGCGGTGTGCTTTCCGACCGTACGAGCGCGCTTATAGAGGCAAAGGTCGAAAAAAAGGTTCAAAAACCCTGCATCTCCTGCGGAAGATGTGCCGAGGCATGCCCCGTAAGATTGATGCCTAACGAGATACTTTCGGGCGGTTTTGCCGATTTGAGAGAGCGCTGTATCTCCTGCGGTGCCTGCGAGTTTGTCTGCCCGAGCAATATACCCTTGCTTTCGCTTATCCAAACCCCGAATGAAGAAAAGGAGGCATGATTATGCAAAATAATATCCGCGCGCCATATATTCATGCCGATAATACAAGCCATGCGCGTGCCATGGAATGGCTTGTTGCGCTTTCTCCCGTGTTGGTTTGGAGCGTGTTTATGTTCGGGGCAAGAGTTATCACGATTTGTTTTATTTCGGCATCCCTCAGCCTTTTGCTCGATTATCTGCTTCAACGATTTTTGTTCAGATTGCCCTGCGGCGCAAGGACCGACATTATGGCGGCGGTATACGGTATTCTCGCGGCGTTTATGATGCCGGTTGCGGTTTCGCTGTGGATGCCGATGCTTGCCGCGGTGCTTGTGGTTGTTGCGAAGAATATAAGACTGTTTCGGAACAAACGGTTATTAAATCCGTTTGTCTTTTCCACCGCGGTTTTAAGCATATGTTTCAAACAGCAGATGACGGCGTTTACACGCCCGTTTGCATATTTTTCGGCGTTTGATTTTGTCATTGATCCTCGTTTGGCGGAAGGATACCGCGTTATTTCTCCGTTGCAGTTTATGGCGGACGGAAGTGTATATGAGGACGGTGTTATTGCCCAGCTGTACGGATACGCCAGCGGTTGCATCGGTGAGATCGCGGTTGCCGCGATGATAGTGGCATTTATATGGCTTTGTATCCGCAAGGAGGCGGATTGGCGCGGAACGGTTGCCTTTCTTGTGCCGGTGTTACTGCTTGCGCTTGTCTATCCTTCCGACGATGCCGAGAGTAATTATTACGCATACAGCGTTTTGCTTTCGGGCTCGATAGTATTCCTTTCGGTATTTGCAACAAACGAATTCTGCACAGTGCCCATGACCAAAACAGGCCGTTTTATTTTCGGCGCGGTGTGCGGAGTTTTGACATTTTTCTTCAGAAAGGTATCGGGCGGTTTTGAATGGGGATATTTTATCGTACTTTTAATGAATGTTGTTTCCCCGTTTATCGAAACATTGACAAAACCGAAGCCGTTTAACGAAAGCAAGGCAAAAAAGGTAAGCCATGAAAAATGAAACCATTACACTTGATATAACCGACCTCACGCCCGAGGGATTCGGCGTGGGCAGATACGACGGCAAGGTCGTGTTCGTTGCCGATACTGCGGTGGGCGATAGCTGCGAGGCTTTGATTATGAAGGAATTAAAAAGCCATTCCTTCGCAAAGCTGATAAATTTAATAAAACCGTCTCCCGATAGAATAGAACTCGATTGTGCGGTATGCCGCAAGTGCGGCGGATGCGCGTTTCGCCACATATCCTACGATGCCGAGCTGAGGCTGAAAAAACGCATAGTAGAGCAGGCGTTTGCACGCATCGGCGGCATTGATATCAAGGTGAACGACACAGTTTCGGATATCCCTGACGGGTACAGGAATAAGGTTCAGTATCCTTTTGCGGCAAACGACGGGAAGGTTATTTTCGGTTATTATGCACGCCGGTCGCATCGGATAGTAGAGCATAATTCCTGCAAGCTTCAGGATGTAATATTCACGCAGATAGCATCCTTTTGTGCGGAAACCGCCGATAAACTCGGCATTTCCGCCTATGACGAATCCAACGGAAGAGGGATCTTGCGGCACGCGGTCATGCGCAAAAACCGCAAGGACGAGATACTTCTTTGCCTTGTCGTTGCCGAAAAACACAAAAGTTTGCAGATCCTTGCGGAAAAACTGTCGCAAAAATTCCCCGAGGTTATAGGTGTACATCTTAATATAAACAAAAGACGCGATAATGTGATCTTCGGTGAGGAAACGCACCGTCTGGTCGGCTCGGATACCCTGCGCGACACACTTTGCGGAAGAGAGTTCGAGCTTTCGCCGCGCGCCTTTTATCAGGTCAACGCCGTTATGGCGGAGAAGCTGTATCGGCATGCGGTAGAACAGATCGAGAAAAAAGAAGGCGGTAATATTATCCTCGATCTTTATTGCGGTGCAGGCACTATCGGTCTTTGCGCCGCGCGAAAGCAGGATAAGCTCTGCGGTGTCGAGATCATTCCGCCTGCTGTCGAGAACGCGCAGAGAAACGCCCATCTAAACGGCAGAAACGAAGAAAACACGCTGTTCGTTTGCGGCGATGCGTCGGTCGGCGTTAGCGAGTGCAACAAAAAATTCGGCAAGCCCGACACCATAATTGTCGATCCGCCGCGAAAGGGGCTTGACAAGGCGGTTATCGAGACGATAGCTTCTGCCTCGCCCGAGAGGGTGGTATATATATCCTGCGATCCGGCAACGCTTGCGCGCGATTGCGGTATTTTTGCCGAATTGGGTTATAAAACCGACGCGGCAACACCGTTCGACCTCTTTCCGCGCACGGGGCATGTGGAAAGTGTCGTAACCATGACTCAAAAGGAAAAATAAAATGGATGCTGACATAAAGAATCTTTATAATAGGTTGAGTGGCGAGTATTCTCTCGAATTAAAAAGCTCTTTGGATATGGGTTTCAAAACCGATATGGATTACCCTGTGCTTTGCGGAACTTCTGCGCTGGGAAGGTTTGAACTGTTTTACGGAGATTTTTCTTACGAGTTTTATGCCATAAAGAGAAACGGAGAGTTTTTAGCCCACTTCCATTTCCAGTCGGCGGCAGAAGCAGAAAAAACCGTTATTGATTTTATGAACGAAAAACTTACTATCATACAGTTAGGACAACCAAACGACACAATGGATTGACCTAATGGGCAAATGATGTACGGTAAATCCTCGTAATATACAAGAAAAAATTTTGAAATAAACCGAAGTTAAAGGCGGTTACATATGCGTTGTCCTTATTATAAAAAATGCAGCGGCTGTCAACTACAAAACCTTACGTACGAAGAACAGCTGTCTCTAAAACAGTCGAAAATCATACGAAGCATAGGGAAATACTGCCATGTTGATGAAATAATCGGCATGCAAACCCCTTTTCATTACCGCAA
>JAZTZF010000092.1:0-2931 GCA_045637325.1 Eubacteriales bacterium
AACAGAAACACCGAAATAGTTCGAAATTATCGGCAAAAGCTCCAAGTCGGGATAACACGAGCCAAGCTCCCAACGCGAAACCGACTGACAGGAAACACCTAAAATTTCAGCAAGCGTTTCCTGAGTCACGCCCTTTTCTTTGCGAAGTCTTTTTATGTTTTCCCCTATAAGCAATCTCATATATCTTGACCTTCCTTTATATTTTACAGCGCTGTTTCTGTGTACATTCTATCAAAACATTAATAATATTACAACATCGTAATTGCTTACCGCTTTTCACCATATGCGTGATTTTGAAAGCAAGAAGAGCCTTTCGGCTCTTTTTTAACGGTTTATTTCTCGCTTGTCGGTACGGCATAGGATATAATCAATGCTGACATTATAAAAATCGGCAAGTATCAACAGATTCTCTGTCGTAGGTATCCGCGCTCCACTCTCATATTTTGACAATATCGCTTGCTCTATACCCGTCTTCATTTGCAACGCAATTTGTGTCAGCTTTCTTTCTTTTCGCAAAACACGCAAATTATTTTTCACACGATCACCTCAATGACATTTTGTCATATTTGTGCTTGACAATTATGACAGTTTGTCATATAATGTGTATATCATATACATATTTGGAGGTTTTTATGGCTTTTTGTCAAAATTGCGGTACAGAAATTTCCGGAAATTTTTGTCCTAATTGCGGAGCGAATACCAATTCTTCTCCCGAAACGATAACCCCACCCTTTGGCTCGCCCCGTCCTGCGCCTTATGCAGGCAGAACTATCGTCGAAGATGTTGAAGTACACGGCAGATACAATGCCGGTCATATGGTTTTGGCATATCCTGCAATTCTCTTTATCGGCATAGCAATCGTATTGCTCGCAGTGGCTTTATCGTCATTAGCATCCGAACCCGCCGAAGCTATCGGAATGATGTGTGGCGGCGCTTTCATGGCAATAATCGGTATTCTCTTTTTCCTTCCCGCGCTTATAGGTATTTTCAAAAAATCCCCCAAAGGTGAAGGTGTAAAAACCTTTATTGCTTATATTTTCAAATCCATACTTTTCTTCCTTGCGTGGATATTATCCGCAGTTTGCTGTGTTTATATTATCGGCCTTATTTTGAGAGCATGGAGAATCGGTGTTGCCGCTTCGAGACCCTTGGATAAGCACTATACAGCTTTTGTTGACGGCAAAAAGATTGGCGTTGAACGCAAAATCGACCACGAATACTCGACACCCTTCGAAACCCATTACATTTACGAGGACGCAAACGGAACTCTCTACCGCCCTCCGCTATATAACGACTAAAACAAAAAAGAGGCAATAAGCCTCTTTTTTATTATACCATACTCTTTATCCAGCCGAGGATAGTAAAATCATCGGCAAATTCGAAGGTCAGTATACCTATAACAAAAATCGCAAAGATAATCAACGGAAGCACATAAGTCATATACGGGCGCATCCATTTTTGAACCTTCATACCCTTACCCGCGTTTGCTTCGGCAAGGAAGTTATCAAAGCCCCAGCCTTTTTTCGTCACGCAAAACAACACGTAACACAGCGCGCCCAACGGAAGTAGACAGTTACTTACGATAAAGTCTTCAAGGTCAAGGATTGCCGAATCCGACGAGAAGGGTTTGAGGTCGCCCAACACGTTATATCCGAGTGCGCAGGGTACGGACAACAAGAGAATCGCGATTCCGCATATCAGGCACGCTTTAGACAGCTTCCAACCCGTAAGCTCTTGAACACACGCGAGGATGTTCTGAAAAACGGCAATAACCGTTGACATAGCGGCAAAAAACATAAAGAGGAAGAACAGCGCACCCCACCAACGTCCGCCCGACATATTATTAAATACCTTCGCCATAGCCTCGAAAAGAAGACTCGGACCTGCTGCGGGTTCAACATCAAATGTAAAGCACGCAGGAAAAATAATCAAGCCTGCGGTTATTGCAACAAATGTATCGAGCACAAGGATGTTAATCGATTCGCCCATAAGCGAACGCTCTTTATCGATATAGCTTCCGAAAATAGCCATCGAGCCGATACCGAGACTAAGCGTAAAGAACGCCTGATTCATCGCGCCAACAATAACGTTGCCATTAATTTTAGAGAGGTCGGGTTTGAGATAAAACGTCAAGCCTTCCTTCGCGCCATCGAGTGTAAAGCTATTGACCGCCAGCACTACCATCAGCACAAGTAGCACTATCATCATATACTTTGTAACGCGCTCTACGCCATTTTGCAAGCCAAACGAAAGAATCACAAAGCCGAGAATAACAACAACCGCCATAAATCCAACCATAACGGCAGGATTCGAGAGCATATTGCCGAACTGCTCAGCAGATTGCTCGTTGGTTATACTCGTCATATCGCCCTTTACAAACTTGACAAAATAGTAAAGTATCCAGCCCGTTACCGAAGTATAAAACATCATCAAAAGCAAATTGGCTGTTAGCGCCGCATAGCCGTGAAGATGCCATTTCTGACCGGGTTTTTGAAGTTTTTGGTAAAGCCCAACAGGACTTGCCTGACTCGCTCTGCCGAGTGAAAATTCCATCGTCATTACGGGAAGTCCAAGAATTATCAAGAATATAAGGTACACAAATACGAAAGCACCGCCTCCGTACTGACCTGTCATCCACGGAAATTTCCAAACATTTCCGACTCCTATTGCACAGCCTGCACTAAGCAATATAAACCCAAGTCGGCTGCCCAAACGTTCTCTTTGCATAAAATTTCTCCATATCTTTTTTTCAACCTCGTAATTTTACCATAAAATCAAGGTTTAGTCAACAAAAAACGGCTCACACGAGCCGTTTTTTATTTGGAAAGATCTAAAAGGCGTTTTTGGTCAACTATTTCTACAGTACCTCTTGTCAAGGGCACCATTTCTTCGCCCTGGAAATATCTGAGCATTCTTGTAACAACTTCCCTG
>JAZTZF010000093.1:0-8654 GCA_045637325.1 Eubacteriales bacterium
CAGAATAGAATACCACAAATCAACTATATATGTCAATAGCAAAATCAAAAAAATATCAACAAATATCGAATATTTCTTTAGGTATTTTAACATTGTATAACCAATTTAGGAGATTTTTATTTTTAATAAAACCTAAAGTTCGCTATTACTTTACCCAAAACAGTAACATCTCTGGCATAAATCGGTTGCATTGTATGGTTGGCAGGCTGAAGCCTGATTTTCCCGTTATCGCGGTAAAAACGCTTAACCGTAGCCTCATCCTCGATCATTGCAACCACGATCTCGCCGTCATCCGCATACTGCTTGCTTTCGACAACAACAATATCGCCGTCCAAAATGCCTGCCTCTATCATGCTTTCGCCCATGACGCGCAGTGCAAAAAGGTTTGCCTTTCCGCGTGCCATTGTTGCAGGAAAATCAACGTATCCATCGTGATTTTCCACTGCAAGAATAGGTTGCCCTGCAGTAACGCGGCCAAGTATAGGCACTCTTCGCATTTTTGTGGATTCGTTTGAAACATTGCCTTCTATACTTAAGGCGCGACTTTTTCCAGAGGATTTCTTTATATATCCCTTAGATTCAAGTCCGCGTAAATATTCATGAACCGATGAGGTGGATTTTATACCTACAGCGGCACAAATATCCCTTACCGAAGGAGCATAACCGTTCTTTTCCAAGCAAACGGTTATATATTCATATACGTCTTTTTCTCTTTGAGTAAGATCAACCATAGTATTCACTCCTCAAGTTCTTCCTGTTTTTTTACGGCATAGATAAACAGTTCTCTTGCCCTTTCGTGTCTACCCGATAGATACAGATAACCGAAAAGGCATTCCAAACCCGTCGCGCGACGGTACTCTCCCACCTCGGCACTGCGAGTATGGTGGGTATTGCGAGCATTGCGACCGCACTTATAAAAGTATGTTTCGGTTTCATCAAGCAACGGCTGGATATAACCGAACAGCCTACTTTGAGATACCGCAGTAATTATATTCTTTATTGACTCGTTCAATTTCGAAACTACACAGTCGCCGTCATTAATTACATACTCTCTAGCAAGCGTTTCATAAAACGAATCGCCAAGATAAGCAAGCACCAACGGACTGTAATTTCTTTTGATAAATTCTATGCTTTTTTCCATTTGACACCTTGACGGGTATCCTCGAGTACAATTCCCTTTTCAAGCAATTCATTACGTATCGCATCAGCCTTGGCAAAATCTTTCGCTTTCTTAGCCTCGGCGCGCTTTGCTATCATTTCTTCGATATATGCCACGTCAGCATCGTCTTCTTCCTTGCCGAAACCAAGCAACTCGCAAAGCGGCAAATAAAGATTCTTAACGGAATTAATATACTCTTCCGATGCGACCGTCGAAATAACTGTATTGATATCTCTTGTCATTTCGAACAGATAACCGATAGCATCAGCCGTATTCAAATCGTCGTCCATTGCTTCTATAAAGCTTGCTTTTTTAGCTTCGAGCAAAGCGATGCTTTCTTTTTCACGATCATTAAGCACGCCCGACGCATTTTTTGACGCAAAGTCAATATTCCCTAAACAGTTATCAAGGCGTTCAACCGCGGCAGAAGCCTGCAAAAGGATGTCATCGCTATAATTGATAGGACTTCTGTAATGCGACGACAAAAGGAAGAAACGCACAGCCTTATAGCCGTATTTGCCAGCCGCGTCACGAACAAGGAAAAAGTTACCTGCAGACTTACTCATCTTTTTATTGTCTACATTTATATGACCGTTATGCAGCCAGAACTTAGCCAGCGTGCAACCCGTTGCACATTCACTTTGTGCAATCTCGTTTTCGTGGTGAGGAAAGATCAGATCCACACCGCCGCCATGAATATCAATATCGGTTCCGAGATACTTATTTACCATAGCCGAGCATTCGATATGCCAGCCGGGACGTCCCTCACCCCAAGGAGAAAGCCACGATATCTCGCCTTCTTCTTTTTTGCCCTTCCATAGTGCAAAGTCAAAAGGATGTTTTTTAATTTCGCTAACATCAATACGCGCGCCTGCCTCAAGCTCTTCCATATTATGGTGCGAGAGCTTGCCATACTCGGAATCGCTCTGAGAATCGAAATAAACGTCATTCCCCGAAACATAAGCGTGACCCTTATTGATAAGTTCCTGAACGATTTCGATAATCTTGTCAATATTTTCGGTTGCGCGAGGATGAACGGTAGCATCATGCACACCCAAACCGTGTGCATCGGTAAAATATTCCGAAATATACTTTTCGGCAATTTCGGGAACCGTGCAGCCATTTTCTTTTGCAGCACGAATGAGCTTATCGTCCACATCGGTGAAATTCTGAACAAATTTGACCTTATTTCCGCGATATTCAAGATATCTACGGAGCATATCAAATACAACAAAACAACGTGCGTTGCCTATGTGAAAATAATTGTATACGGTAGGACCGCAAACATACATTTTCACTTCGCCGTTTTTAGGAACAAATTCCTCTTTCTGTCTTGTCAAAGTATTAAACAATCTCATAATAGCACCTTATTTATTCGTATCGATAAATTTCCAATATGATTTTATATAGCTTACGCCCGATAAAATGGTAAAGAAGAGCATTGCAACTGTAGAAAGGAGTGTTAACCAACCGCAAAGAAACGGCAGAATTACAGGTTCGAGCATTACGGCAGATACGGCAACGATCTGAGTAACGGTCTTTATCTTTCCAAGACTGCTCGCGGCAATAACGGCACCGCTGGATTTTACAACCACAAGGCGCATAGAGGTTACTGCCAATTCGCGGAATACAACAACTATTGCTGTCCAGAAAAACAAATGACGTATTATATCAGACGAAAACGTGGTATCAAAACCGATAAAATCATAATCAAATATATATCCCGAAAAGCATATAGCAAACATGGCGCCAAGTATAAGAAACTTATCCGCCAGCGGATCCATAAATTTGCCAAAATCGGTTATAAGATTGCGCGAGCGCGCAAGATATCCATCCAAAAAGTCGGTTACGGACGCGCCTATAAACAACACGGCGGAAATTATACGGCTAATATTAGGATCATCGAACAAATTGTATGTAAGGAAAAATACAAAAAACGGTATAACAATGATCCTGCCTAATGTAAGTTTATTGGGAAGATTCATTCTTTCTCCTCCGATGAGAGTAATTCAGCAAACCTTTCCGAAAAGGTCATAATCTAATACTTCGGTAATTTTCACGTTAACAAATTCGCCTTCTCGGATGCGCTTGGGTGCGGTAAAATAGACCTTTCCGTCTATTTCGGGTGCATCGGCATAAGAACGGCCGAAAAAGCACTCCGAAACCGGATCGTATCCTTCACATATAACCTTAAGTTCTTTATTAACAAAGCCCTCATTAAAGTCGTTATGAATACGGTTTTGATCGCTCATTATGGCATCACAGCGTTTTTTCTTTGTGTTTGCCGAAACCTGCTTGGGCATGTCGTATGCGGGAGTTCCCTCCTCGCGTGAATACTCGAATGCGCCAAGACGTTCAAACTTGGTTTCTTTTAAGAAAGAACGAAGTTCGTTAAACTGCTTTTCGGTTTCGCCGGGAAAACCAACGATAACCGTACTTCTGAGAACAATGCCGGGCACCTCTTTGCGCAGTTTATTTATAACGTTTTTTATGCTTTCCGAGGTATCTCTGCGATTCATGCTCTTTAATATATCGTCATTTATATGCTGAATCGGCATATCGATATACTTTACCAACTTATCGTTGGTCTTAAACTCGTTAATAAGACCGTCGGTGATTCTATCGGGATAGCAATAAAGTACTCTTATCCACTCTATGCCTTCTACTTCCGAAAGTGAGGAAATCAAGCTATCCAAAGCATAGGTGCCGTAAAGATCCTCGCCGTAGCGTGTAGTATCCTGCGCTACAAGACAAATCTCTTTTATTCCCATCGAAGCAAGATTCTCAACTTCTTCGATTATATCCGTCATCTTTCTGCTGCGGAATTTGCCACGGATATCGGGGATAACGCAATATGTACAGCGGTTATCACAGCCTTCCGCGATCTGAACATATGCAAAATAATCGGGTGTGGTGATTACACGTTCTCCACCGAGAGGAAGATCGTCAACGCTTTTGAAGCTGCTGTATGTGCCGCCTTTATATGCCGTTTCCACAGCCTCGCATATATCACCAAGCGAACCGGTGCCGAGAATACAGTTAACTTCCGGCAATTCCTTAAGAAATTCCTCCTTATATCTTTGCGGAAGACATCCGGTAACTACAATCCCCTTCAGTGTTCGATTTTTCTTCAGCCATGCAATATCGAGTATGTTGTCAATAGCCTCGTTCTTTGCACTCTCTATAAAAGCACACGTATTAATTACTATAACATCCGCATCTATATCTTCGGCAACTATTTCCATGCCGCCGTTAACCAAATTGGCAAGCATTACCTCGGTATTTATAAGGTTTTTGGGGCAACCGAGAGACACAAATCCAACCTTTATAGGCATTTTAGTTCACTCACTTTCAAAATTTCTTAAGACATCACCGATATCGGAACCTGCAAATCCTGCTCTCACAGCGCCGGCATATACCTTTTGACGGTATTTGATATCATCCATACGCGAAACATCATACTTTTTGCGTATAAATTCTTCTATACGCTCGGTTTGATCCTCGCATTCATATTTTTCTACTGCGTTTTCGATATCTTCGCGCGAAATACCACGGCGGTACAGCTCATTACGGATACGCTGCAACCCCATATTTTTGAACTCATAAAAGGTTTCTGCATACCTTTCTGCAAGCCTAGCATCATTCACATAGCCGCGTTCGACAAACAGCGCCGCAACATCGGCAGACAGCTCTTTTGAAAATTTGCGGCAAAGTTTATCGCGCAACTGTTTCTCCGACAGGTCACCGTAAGAAAGAAAATCAAACGCTTTTTTGATACACGAAAGACGCTCTACAGCCTCTGACAACATTTGGAGTTCTGACTCGTTGAGAGCACTCCCCTCTTCCAAGCCCATGGTATCAAGATCATGTACGGTTATGCGATAGCTTTCGCCGCCGCACACAACCACAGCTTCGTTGCTGTTATCGTCTCGCAATACGGTATCTATAATATACATTTATTCTTCGTCAAACAGGTCTTCCGCACTGACGGAATCCATTGTATCTTCCTGATTTCCGTTTTTAGAATAGATCGCAAGTATCTTTTCGGACAGTTCTGCCGCAAGTGCCTCGTCCTCCTCAAGCAGCATTCTGACCTTATCCTTGCCCTGACCGAGTTTTTCACCGTTATAAGACAGCCAAGAACCGCTTTTGTCAATAACACCGCAACTGATGCCGAGTTCGATAATCTCGCTCTCTTTGGAAATACCTTTGCCGTAAATTATATCAAATTCTGCAGTGCGGAACGGAGGCGCAACCTTATTCTTTACAACCTTACATTTTACATGGTTGCCTATTATATCGCTGCCGTTCTTTAACTGCTCGGATTTTCTTACATCAAGACGTACAGATGCATAGAACTTCAACGCACGTCCGCCAGTGGTGGTTTCGGGATTACCGTAAACAACGCCTACCTTTTCACGAAGCTGGTTGATAAAAATTACAATACAGCTCGACTTTGCAATCGCGCCCGAAAGTTTACGCAATGCCTGCGACATCAAGCGAGCGTGCAAGCCGACATGAGAATCGCCCATGTCGCCGTCGATGTCATTCTTCGGAACAAGTGCGGCAACAGAGTCAACAACAACCGCCTCCACGGCACCAGAGCGAACCAAGGCCTCTGTAATTTCAAGCGCTTGTTCGCCGTAATCGGGCTGAGATACAAGAAGCGAATCGGTATCGACACCCAGTGCACGCGCATAAATGGGATCAAGTGCATGCTCGGCATCTATAAACGCTGCCTCACCGCCTTGTTTTTGCACCTCTGCAATTATATGAAGCGCAAGCGTTGTTTTACCGGAGGATTCCGGCCCAAAAATCTCAATAATTCTTCCTTTGGGAACGCCGCCGATACCCAATGCAACGTCAAGAGAAAGCGAGCCTGTGGAAACACTCTTAACCTCCATGCCGGCATTTTCGCCCAGACGCATGATAGACCCCTTGCCGCATTGTTTTTCTATCTGCGCAAGTGCTGTTTCAAGTGCTATTTTTTTGCTATCGTTTTTTGTATCTTTGGTAGCCATATTTTATACCTCCACTCGAACTTATGTTCTATGATATGATATCATAATATTATTTAGTTGTCAATCAAATATTTGCCGCTCAAATACATGTTTATAAAGTTTATACAATTCCTAATTAAATTAACTAAAAAAACACCTCTTATTTGTTGATTTAGCCAATATACAAAAAAAGAATTTTTATGTAAAATAGTGTTGTTAAAAATTATCGGCATGTGGAAAAGGAGTGCGATTATGGCGCAGATTCAACATCACGGAAAAATGGGACTTATCGTTCTGAAAAGTTGTGCACATCTCGGCGCAAAGGTAGATCAGTTTATCCGTCAGTTAAAAAATGATGACGATGGAGAAAGCTATATCATCCCGATCGAGGAAGTACGTTTCAGCAACGGCGAAGGAAAAGTCAAAATACATGATTCGGTAAGAGGCAGAGATATTTATATTCTTTGCGATATTGGCAATTACAGTTGTACATATAACCTTTTCGGTTATGAAAATCACATGAGTCCGGATGACCATTTCCGTGACATAAAACGTGTACTCTCGGCTATAGGCGGTAAGGCTAGCCGTGTTACCGTTCTTATGCCCTTACTCTATTCTTCGCGCCAGCATAAACGCAAGGGCAGAGAATCGCTCGACTGCGCTCAGGCGCTCGAAGAACTGCAGAATCTCGGTGTTGATTGCATCCTTACATTCGATGCTCACGATTCTACTATTTACAACGCCATCCCCGCAACTTCTTTTGAAAATATTTATCCTACGTATTCCATGTTAAAACGTTTTATACAGAACGAAGGCGACGACATATTTAAGGATAACATGACTGTTATCAGCCCCGATACCGGTGCTATGGACAGAGCGATTTATTATGCTAACGTACTCGGTCTTGATGTCGGTATGTTCTACAAGAGAAGAGACCACTCCAGAATCGTCAACGGCAAAAACCCTATCGTTCAGCATGAATATATCGGCGGACCTCTTGATGGCAAGCGTGTACTTATTATTGACGATATGATCGCTTCGGGTGAATCGGTTATCGACGTTATCAATGAGATCCAGAAGCAAAACGTAAGCGACGTATACGCCGCCGTTTCCTTCGCGTTCTTCACCAGCGGTCTTGAAAAATTCGATCAGTTGTACGAAGAAGGCAAGCTGAAAAAGCTCTATTCGACCAACCTCACCTATGCTCCCGAAGAGCTTCTTAAACGTCCTTGGTTCGTTCAGGTTGATATGTCGAAGTTTATCGCAAAGATCCTTTGCACACTCAACAATGACGAGTCTATTTCCCCGCTTCTTGACAGTGCGGCAAGAATACGTCGTCTGTTAAAGAGACACAATCAGGCATAAGTCTTTAATAAACAAGCAAAAAACGCAAAAAGTATTGACAATATACTTTATTTGTGATAAAATATTTAAGTATGAAAACTTTTAGTTTTCTCCTTACTCCGCCGAACGGTAGGAGTCAAAGTCCAGAAGGAGGTGTAGAATGATGAACAAGTACGAAACAATTTTCGTTGTCAACAGCTCGCTTGGTGAAGAATCCACCAAGGCTCTCGTTGAAAAGTTCACCTCGCTCATCGGTTCGAACGCAGAAGTCGAAAAGATCGATGAATGGGGCAACAGAAAATTAGCGTACCCCATCGAAGATTTGACAGAAGGTTATTATGTTCTTGTTAAATTCGCGTCCTCGCCCGAATTCCCGAGCGAACTCAGCAGAATTTACAACATTACCGACGGCATTCTTCGCTCGCTCATCGTCAAGTGTGAACAGTGACGAATTCATCCGCTGAAAAGTGAGGTAGTATTATGGCATTCAACCGAGTAATCCTTGTCGGCAATCTTGTTGCCGATCCCGAATTAAAGACTACTCCCAACGGTATTTCCGTTACAAGATTCCGCATTGCCGTAAACAGAAGATTTACACGTACCGGCGAACAGCCGCAAACCGATTTCTTCGATATCACGGCATGGAGACAGACCGCAGAGTTTGTTTCGCGTTTCTTCACCAAAGGCAGACCGATACTTATTTCCGGAACTTTGCAGAACCGCAACTGGACCGACAACAACAATGTAAAACACTACAGTGTAGAAATTGTTGCTGACGAAGTTACGTTTGTGGATCGCAAGGTAGAAGGTATGCCCGGTCAGCCCGCAATGCCGAATACCGCTCCTACTTACAGCACACCTACGGCAGATTCGGGTTTTGAGGATCTTTCCGCAGACGACGAATTGCCCTTCTAATTCTATTTAAGGAGGAACATCATGGAAAACGAACAGATTGTTGCAACCGAAGAAACCGTTGCACCTGCAGCTGAGCAGACCGAGGTAAGAGAAAACAGAGAGCCTCGCGAACAGCGCGATGCAAGAGCTTCTTTCCGTAATAAAAGAAGAAAAAAGGTTTGCGCTTACTGCGCCGACAAGGTTGATTATATCGATTATAAAGATACCTTGCGTATGAAGAAGAATCTTTCCGAACG
>JAZTZF010000094.1:0-4458 GCA_045637325.1 Eubacteriales bacterium
CTTAATATTGCAGAAAGCACTCTGCCCCCGAAAACGGCGATATCTGCGATATCCAAGGCGAAAGAAAACGGCCGCACCGCAAAGGATGAACGGCTGGATGCAGGTCGGGATCGGCTGATGCACAATATCGCAAGCGTTTACGAGCTTTATCAGGCAAGGCTAAAGTCGGCAAACGCGCTTGATTTTGACGATATTATAATGCTTACGAACAGGCTGTTCGAGGCGCATCCCGATATTACCGAGCGATACAGAGAGCATTTTAGATACATACTCGTTGACGAATATCAGGACACAAACCCCTCGCAGAGCAGGCTTGTTGCACTGCTTGCCAACAAAAACCGCAATATTTGCGTTGTGGGTGACGACGATCAGTCGATATATTCCTTCCGCGGTGCGACGGTCGAGAATATTTTGGGGTTTGACCGCGAATACAGCAATGCCGGCGTGATTCGGCTCGAGCAGAATTACCGCTCGTCGGGGAATATCCTCGCGGCGGCAAACCAAATTATTGCAAACAACCTCAGCCGAAAAGGGAAAGAGCTTTGGACAGAGGCTCCCGACGGCGAAAAGGTACGGATAAAACGGCTTTATACCCAGAACGAAGAGGCGGAATTTATCTGCAAGACTATCGAAGAGAGGGTAGCAAGCGGTGCAAAATATTCGGATTTTGCAGTGCTTTACCGTGTAAACGCACTCTCCAACTCGCTCGAAACGGCGTTTGTTAAAAAAAGACTGCCGTATAAGATCTTCGGCGGTTTGCGTTTTTATGAGCGCAGGGAGATAAAGGATATTCTTGCATATCTTTCGGTTATCGCCAACAGGGCGGATTCGGTACGATTGCGGCGGATAATCAACGTTCCGCGCAGGTCGATCGGCGACACCACGGTGGAAAAGATCGCAAGCATAGCGGCGGAAAACGAAGTTTCGATGTTCTCGGTTATAGAAAACGCCTGCGAATACAAGGAGTTACAGCGTGTTTCGCCAAAGCTCGAGCGGTTTGCCGCATTGATAAACGAGCTTAGCGATTATGCCGAGAAGCATACACTGCCCGAAATAGTATCGCAGGTTATAGAGATGACGGGTTATCGGCTGATGCTTGCCGAGGAGGATAATTCGACAGAACGCGAGCAAAACGTGCTGGAGCTTGTGTCCTCGGCGGCGCTGTTTGCCGAAACGGCAGAGAATCCCTCTCTGAGCGAGTTTTTGAACGAGCTTGCGCTGGTGAGCGACCTTGACGGGTATGATTCGGATAACGATTCGGTTGCGCTTATGACGGTGCATTCGGCAAAGGGGCTTGAGTTCCCGACGGTGTTTATACCGGGGTTCGAGGAAGGCCTTTTCCCGATATCGCTGTCGTTTACCGAGGGCGACAAGGGGTTGGAGGAAGAACGCCGATTGGCATACGTTGCGGTAACGAGGGCGAAAAACGAGCTGTTTTTGCTTCATACCGCAAACAGAATGCTGTACGGCAGGACCGAAACACGGCAGATGTCGCGGTTCGGCAACGAGATTCCGCAATCGGTGTGCGACCGCGCGACGGTGCATGATTCTCAGGGACATGCGGCGGCACCCGTGGGGGCTTATTCGGCAAGATATAACGAGAGCAGAAACAACTTTTTGGAAAATATCCGCGCAGGCGCAACAAAAACCGAGTCGGCGGCCGTTTTTGAGGAAGGCAGCAGGGTAAAGCATCCTATGTTCGGGGAGGGCGAGATTTTGAGCGCAACTCCGATGGGCGGCGACGTTTTGTACGAGATAGAGTTTGCAAACGGAAGCAAAAAACGCATTATGGGCAATTTTGCAAAATTACAACGCTGTTAACTCTATTACAAATCTGCAGAAGAAAAAAACATACATTATTGTTATTTTGGTTGGGACACCTTGCAGTATAGTTGCAAAGTAACAAGACCATAAAAAGTTGCAAAGGAACAAGACCATAAAAAGGAGAGTATCATGGCAGGGATTAAGGCGATTAAGGCATTGAGATTTACGGATAAGGCAGGGGATATAGCGGAATGCGTATGTCCGCCTTACGATATTATTTCGGAGAGCGAGAGGGAATCGCTTATTGCGAGGAACGAGTATAATGTTGTACGACTTGAGCTCCCGATAGGCGAGGACAGATACAACGAGGCAGGCAGAACGCTTAGCGAATGGCTGGACAAGGGTGTGCTTGCACGCGACGAAAAGGCAGGTATTTTCGTCTACCGCGAGGAGTTTTGCGTGGGCGGAAAGGATTATTGCCTTACCGGCATGATCTGTCTTGTAGAACTGCGCGAGTTTGCCGACAAGGTTATACTTCCCCACGAGGAAACGCTTACAAAGGCAAAGCAGGACAGACTTAACCTTATGCGCGGAACGGGATGCAACTTCTCGTCGATATACTCGCTCTACTCCGACGAAAGCGGAAAGATAGCGGATATTATTGCGAAGAAGACCGAGGAAGCGCCGATCTGCCGTTTTACCGACGAGGAAGAGGTTACACACACGCTTTGGAAGATAGATAACGACAGCGATATTGCAGATATCGTCGTTACGCTTGCCGACAAGCAGTTGTTTATCGCAGACGGACACCACAGATACGAAACCGCTCTTAACTACAAGCGCGGTCTTGTGAACGCACCCGAGGGAGCCGATGCCGACCATGTTATGATGACGCTGGTCGATATGGACGATAAGGGTCTTGTAGTGTTCCCGACACACAGACTTATCGTTGACAGAGCGGTCGACAAAAACGAGATAGAGCGCAAGTGCGAGGCGGATTTTAATATGAGAACGCTTCCGCTTTGCGACCTTGTTCCCGCACTTGCAAAGGGCGAAAACGGCCATACGTACGCGCTTTATACCGGCGGAAACGATTTTCTGCTGATGGAGTTCAAGGAAGATGCAAAGCGCATTATCGATAACCGCAGCGAAGCGTACAGCGATCTTGACGTGAGCATACTGCACTCGATGGTGCTTGAAAACGCGCTCGGTATTGATAAAGAGAACATGGCAAATCAGGTGAACCTGCGCTATACACGCTCGCTTGACGAGGCAATAGATGCTGTAAAGAACGGCAAGGCAAGCGCGGCGTTTCTTATAAACGCTACCAAGGTCAGCCAGATAAAGGCGGTTGCTTTGGCAGGCGATAAGATGCCCCAGAAGAGCACCTATTTCTATCCCAAGCTCAAGACCGGTCTTGTTATGAATATGCTGAAGAAATAAAACGTTTTTCGGAATGCAAATAAACGATAAAAGGTAAACGCTATGAAAGAACTTGAAAAAAAATACAACCCCTCGGATTTCGAGGAAAGATTGTATAGCGAATGGGAATCAAAAGGCTATTTTAAGCCTTCGGGAAAAGAAGGCAGTACGCCGTTTTCGATAGTTATGCCTCCCCCCAATATTACGGGTCAGCTTCATATGGGGCATGCGCTTGACAACACGCTGCAGGATATTCTTGTACGCTACAAGCGTATGTGCGGCTGTGATACTCTCTGGCTCCCCGGTACCGACCATGCGTCGATTGCGACCGAGGCGAAGATCGTCGAGGCGATGCGTAAAGAGGGTATATCCAAGGAGGACCTCGGCAGAGAGGGATTCTTGGAGCGCGCCTGGGATTGGAACAATACCTACGGCGGCAGGATCTGCGAACAGTTAAAGAAGCTCGGCTCGTCGTGCGATTGGTCGAAACGCCGTTTCACGCTCGATGACGGCTGTTCCGAGGCTGTAAAAGAGGTTTTTGTACGCCTTTATAACGAGGGACTTATATACAGAGGTACAAGGATAATCAACTGGTGTCCGCATTGCAAGACCTCTATATCCGATGCCGAGGTTGAATACAAGGATATGGACGGCCATTTTTGGCACATCCGCTATCCCGTAAAGGACAGCGACGAGTTTGTATACCTTGCAACCACCCGTCCCGAAACCCTGCTCGGCGATACCGCCGTTGCGGTTAACCCCAAGGACGAAAGATATGCACATCTTATCGGCAAGACGCTTATACTTCCGCTTGTCGGCAGAGAGATCCCTGTTGTTGCCGACGAGTATGTAGAGATGGATTTCGGTACCGGTGCGGTAAAGATCACTCCTGCGCACGACCCCAACGACTTCGAGGTCGGCATGCGCCACGGTCTGCCGCTTGAAAATATGCTTACCGACGACGCAAAGGTTACCGAAAACTACCCGAAATATGCGGGTATGGACAGGTACGAGGCAAGAAAGGCTATCGTGAGCGATCTTGAGCAGGGCGGTTATCTTGTCCGCGTTGAGGATATCAAGCACAATGTCGGCACCTGCTACCGTTGCGGTACTACTATCGAGCCGAGAGCGAGCTTGCAGTGGTTCGTTTCGATGAAACCGCTTGCAGAGCCTGCTGTTGAGGCTGTAAAGAACGGCGATATCCGTTTCGTTCCCGACAGATTCTCCAAAAACTATCTGCACTGGATGGAAAATATCCGCGACTGGTGTATT
>JAZTZF010000095.1:0-9119 GCA_045637325.1 Eubacteriales bacterium
AATCACTATATGAAGAAACAAAGGAAAATATACAAAAAGGAACCGCAAAACCCAACGGTTTGCAGTTCCTTGTTTGAAATTGCTCGTTATTTTTCAAGTTCCTCGAGGAGATAGGGAATAGCGGTTTCGAATTTTACACCGTATTTATGGTTGTCGTCACCTACGGTGTTCTCGATACAGCGCAGAGTATAGTTTGCCGCCACTCTTGCTGCGTCGTACTCGCTCTTTCCGCGAAGCAGTGCGCCCGAAAACGCGCTGGCAAATACATCGCCCGTGCCGTGACTTCCTACCGGAAGTCTGCGGTGAGAATAGTATTCAACCTTGTTTCCGGTTTTTACAACAACACCCGTTGTGGCTTCATCGTAGCCTATTCCCGTAAGTATCACATTCTTCATGCCGGCTTTTTCGAGAGCATCGAGAACATCGTTTATGTATGCTTCGTCGTAGTTTTCTCTGTATTCTACGCCTGTCATAAAACATGCCTCGGTAATGTTGGGAACCACAATATCTGCGGCGGCGCAAAGGCGCGCCATGGCAGAGGCGTATTCTTGGTCGAAGCCGTAATAAAGCTTGCCGTTATCAGCCATTGCGGGGTCTACTATCTTAATGCAGTTGGGACGGGAAAGGGTATTGAATATATCGGTCACCATATCTATCTGGCGGATACTGCCGAGATATCCTGTGTAAATGGCATCGAAATCGATACCTTCTTTTTTCCAATGCGCGGCAATGGAAGGAATGTCATCGGTAAGATCGCGGAAGGTAAAACCCGTAAAACCGCCCGTGTGTGTCGAAAGTACCGCCGAGGGGATAATAACCGTTTCCACACCGCAAGCCGAAAGTATGGGCAATGCAACGGTAAGCGAGCACTGGCCAAAGCAGGAAATATCCTGAATGGTTAAAATTCTTTTGTAGTCCATTGTTTGCCTCGTTTTATTTGAATAATTCTGTAGACAAATATCTGTCGCCTGTGTCGGGCAGAAGCACGACGATATTTTTGCCCTTGTTTTCATTGCGCTTGGCAACCGTTATTGCCGCGTGCAACGCCGCACCCGAGGAAATACCGCAAAGCAGACCTTCTTTTTTTGCCAAAATACGCCCTGCCTGATACGCCTCGTCCTCGGTCACTTGTATTATTTCATCTATAATGCTCGTATCAAGTATTTTAGGAACAAATCCCGCTCCGATGCCCTGCAAACCGTGAGCACCTGCTTTTCCGCCCGAGAGCACGGGGGAATTTTTGGGTTCAACGGCTATGATTTTTATGTTCGGGTTCTGTTCTTTCAGATATCTTCCGATACCCCTTATCGTGCCACCCCTACCGACACCTGCGACAAAAATATCTATCTCTCCGTCGGTATCTCTGTATATTTCGGGCGCGGTCGTTTTGTAGTGCGCCTGCGCGTTTGCCTCGTTTGCAAATTGATCGGGTATAAAACTCCCTTCGATCTCGGCATTCAGCCTTTGCGCCTCTGCGATCGAACCCGCCATGCCGAGCGATCCGTCGGTAAGAACCAATTCCGCTCCGAACGCCCTAATCAATGTGCGGCGTTCCTCCGACATCGTGTCGGGCATAACGATTATGACCCTATACCCTTTCGGTACGGCAACGGCGGCAAGGCCTATACCTGTGTTACCGCTTGTCGGCTCGATTATAGTGGCACCTGCGGTGATCAGACCTCTTTTTTCGGCATCCTCTATCATTGCCTTGGCAACTCTGTCCTTTGCCGATCCCGCAGGGTTCAACCCCTCGGGTTTGGCAATAATCACAGCATCAAGCGAATATTCTTTTTCGATGTTTGTAAGCTCTATAAGCGGGGTATTGCCCACTATATCGCCTAAATTTTTATAAATGTTTTTCATGTTAAACTCAACGGTTTTACGGTATTACAACAAATGTATGTTGTTCTGTTTGCAAAGTTCGATATCGTTATCTTCCCAGCGCGAGGATTGAACCTCACCGATGTGTGCCTTTCTTAGGAAGAACATGCACATTCTTGACTGCCCTATACCGCCGCCCATTGTAAGCGGAAGCTTGTTTTCAAGCAAAGCCTTGTGGAAAGGCAGACCTGCACGGTCTTCGCATCCTGCGAGCTTTAATTGCTTCATTAATGTTTCGGCATCGACACGGATGCCCATGGACGAAAGCTCAAGCGCAATATCAAGCACGGGGTAATATACAATAATATCGCCGTTGAGCGACCAATCGTCATAGTCGGGCGCGCGTCCGTCGTGTCTGTTGCCGGATTTCAACTTGCCGCCGATCTGCATCAGGAACACCGCACCGTATTTTTTAACGGCGGCGTATTCACGCTGCTTGGGGGTAAGCTCGGGATATTCGTCCTCAAGCTCCTGTGCGGTGATAAAGGTTATTCGCTCGGGCAGGAATTTGCCGACAAAATCATAATCCTCCGCAATATATGTTTCGGTGTGGCGCAAAGAAGCATATATCTGCTTGACCGCGCGTTTGAGTGTTTCCTCACACCTTTGATCGGCGGTTATCACCTTTTCCCAGTCCCACTGATCAACAAAAACCGAGTGAATGTTGTCGGTGTCCTCGTCACGGCGGATTGCGTTCATGTCGGTATAAAGCCCCTCGCCGGGACGGAACTCATATTGGGCAAGCGCCATTCTCTTCCATTTTGCGAGTGACTGAACGATTTCGTTATTACCCGACATTCCGCGTATATCAAAGGAAACGGGGCGCTCGACACCGTTAAGATTGTCGTTCAAACCGCTTTCGGCATTAACAAAAAGCGGTGCCGAAACACGGGTAAGATTCAATTGTATAGCAATGTCACGCTCAAAAAAGTCCTTTACCTTTTTTATAGCGACTTCTGTCTGACGGATGTTAAGTACGGGTGAGTACCCTTCGGGAATAGTAACTGCCATTTAATGTTCCTTCTCTTTGACGATTTTTTCCTGTTTTTTGTTGTTTCTGTGCGATAATATCTTGCGATACAAAAACATTCCGACAATAGCCAATACGCCTGTTATTGCAAAAATGATAATAGACACAAGGAAATTTTGCTTTGTCGCTTGTTCACCCGCTATTGTTGAGGTAACAATTGACGGTATTCTTGCTATTGTCTGTATCCATACGAAATCCCAAATGCTGATTTTCGTAAGCCCAAAGAAGAAAATCAGCGGGTCTTTCGGTGTGCCGGGGAAAAGATAAAGCCAAAAAACGGTTCTTTTAAGCTTCTTTTCGTTGTTTATTAATCTGAGTTCGTTTATTTTCTCGGTAGAAACAAACAGTTCAACAGCTTTGATGCCGAATTTTTTGACAAACAGCATTATCAAAAACGCCGCAAACGCACCTCCCAGCAAGCAAAGCAGAGTGCCGCCCAGCCAGCCGAAGCAGAGCCCCATGCCGACCTCGACAACCTCGCCGGGTATGGGAGATACGATTATTTGCAGTGCCTGTATTCCAAAAGCGACGATCCAACCCCAATTACCGTAACCCTCAATGAGCTCCTTGAAATTCTGCGCAGTATTGAGAACACCGCCGTTGTCATTGGAAATAGAAAATAGGATGACGTTTGTCAAATAGTAACCAAGCCACAAAAACAAAGCGACAGCGATAATAACCGAAACAATCGCTATTGCGCGTTTGCGTTTTGTTAAAATTTGCTTTTCCGAATCCGATTTGATTCTGTCTAAACGGTCGAATTCGGAATCTGCGTGTTTTTTCTTCATCCGATCCCCTAAATGCCGATATTACAAATAATTATTATTAGATTATACTATTCACAGTGGGCAATGTCAATAAAAACATGCAAAAATAACCGTTATTCAAGCATCAAATCGTTTTTTTGCTTTTTCGTGCCAAGGCTGTTCTTGTTGCACGGTCAGGCAGCCCCGTAGGCTCCAATCCGTTAATACTTTGCCAGTGTGCCAACGCGCGTCTGCTTTTTAGTCCGAACATGGGTCCGGTACCGACGTTGATTCCGTTCAGCCGCATCATTTCTTTAAGTTCCGCAACGCTTATGCCGACGGTATGTGCGTTGTTTTCCGATACCGCCGATGCAGGTACGGCAGAGGCGGCAGTCATTGTCGCCGCAGGCAGACATTGGTTTACCGTCGCCGCGTAAATATAGTTTACAAGCAACCACGTGCTTTCGTTTACGGTGCCCGTTTCGGTAAGTCCGAACAGTCGGTGCAGAGCCGAAACACTTGCGGCGCATGCCGAACCGTAACGGCCGTCAACGCTAAGCTGACCTACATAGGGTATCGCTGTGTATATTCTGTTGATACGGTCCTGTATATAACTTGCATTTTCGCCCGAACTGCCGATAGAAAGGGTAGTTCCGGGGAAATCCCTCGCTCCCTCGCTTTCTCCGCTTGAAAAAATGCAGTTTGTCTGTACTACCGAGTAGATCTGGTTGATTTTGTTCCAAAGCGCTTCGTTAACGGTGCCGTTCTGCGGATACCCGAAAATTGCCGCAAAAACGTTTACCGCTTCTTGTGTCGCGCTTCCGTATATGCCGTCTTCCTCAAGCTCGGGGATTATCAGAAAAACGTTGTTGATGATATTCAAAACTTCTTGTATATATCTCGGATATTCGCCGCTTGAATTGGGGGATAACACATATCCGGGATAGGGAATAGGCGTTATTCCCGTTTGCGGTTCGTCAACGTTATCCAGTGTACCGTTGTAGACCTCTACGATTCTGTTCCAAACCGTTTCGTCAATTATTCCGTTGGGTTCCAATCCGTAGGCGTTTTGAAACGATATTACCGCGCGTTGTGTGTCTGTGCCGAATATGCCGTCAAGTACGGGACTTTCTACTATCGGATTGAATCGGCTTATTCTCTGAAGATAGAACTGTATTTCCTGTATTTCCGAGCCTCTGGAATAAAGTTGCAGAGGTGTTCCGGGGTAAAGCTGTTGGTTGTAAGCGGCACGCTGTCCCTCGCTTGTGATTTCGCCCAGCCTTTTTACCGATGAATATATCTGCGATATTCTGTACCAGGTTGCTTTGTCCACGACACCCGTGATCGGCAGTATAAAAAGGCGTTGAAATTCGCGCACGGTATTTACGGTAGACTCGTCATAAACACCGTTTACCTCTATCAGCGGCACCTGCGGGAAATTTATTGCGATGCGGTTTAGCTGTTCCTGTATTATTCTTACGTCATCACCGCTGTCACCCGTAGATAACGGAGTACCGGGGTAGGATTCCTCGGGGGAACGTATATCGTCGGTTTCGGTAACGATAATGTCGCCGTAATAAAAACCGAGGATCTCTTCGACGGTTTGACCGCTTTCTGCCAGAGCAACCGTGCCCCATTGCGAAAGCCCCGAGCAGGTGGTCGTCGTGCCGTTGCAATATGAGGCAAACAACGGGGATACGCTGTTGGGGCGTACAAGATAGCGGTTGAAAATCTCGTCGACGATAACGCTCATTTCGTTAAAAATGTTTCTGCCGTAAACAAACGCCTGATCGAATGCGGTGGAGTTGGTTATATCAAAATCATACCCTTGGCTTCTGTACCATTCGGTGTAGATGCGGTTTAACGACAGCGAAATCTGCGCGATAATATTTGCCTCCAGCGATTCGCGCGGCCAGGTGGGATAAACCTCGCTGCTTGCTACATTTTTTATGTAGTCGATAAACGAAACCGAAACATTGGGTGCGTTTTCATCGGGTGTGCCGAGATGCACGGTAATGGTTTCGGGAATATATACGCCTGTTTCGATATTAACTGTCGGTATTGCGTTGTTTCCGTCGATAGTGCCGTTGTCGGGCAGATTCGGTATCGGCGGCGACTGCTGACCCGATGCATTTGGGGAAGCACGGAGTATGTGCTCGGGTATTCGTATTATAATTATTTCCGCCGCATCGGGCGAAGATACCCCTTGCGGAAGCGGTATAAGGTCTATCGGAAGCTGAGTCGTTTCGCCCTCGAACATCTGAATACCGTCTATCTCCATACGGTAGTTCCCCTCGGCGCGTATTGCTACGTTATAGACGGAATAAGGTCTCTCGGTATCCTCACCGCTGTCGAGCGAGATATTCCTCGGCGGTGTTTCGAGCGTGGCGGTTCGGCTAAGACCGCTGCTTGCCGCGGTAAGGAACTCGTAAAATACCACTTCGCCGCTTTCGCTTGTAACGGTAATAGAGCCGTTGTTTATAGGGAGCGCGCCTGCTGCGGTACGTAAAACAAAAACAATATTGCCTGTCGGCATCTGCATCACCCTTTTGTTAAATATCATTACATTATATGCATGATATGCAGGCGAAAACAAAAAAGTCTTACACGGTTTTGAAATCATGTAAGACTTTTATAGATAATTGTTTATTATACGCCATTCCGAAACCAGCTTTTCAACCGAAAAGGCGGCGTTCGCAGGGCTTGTGGAGGGCAGATATATCGAGTGAATCTCGGTGTTCGGGTATATCATTTTTTCGTATAGATTATGCGCTTTTTTGCCGTTTGTAAAAATGGCTTTTATGTCTGCCGCCTGCAAAACAGGGGTAAGGTCGTTGGGTGTTTCTTCGGCAATACTGCTGTCGGCACTGCCCTCAATCTCGCAGGACGCGATAACGTCCCAAACGGCAATCCCGTTAGACAAAAGCATGTTTTTCTTTTCGTCGGTGTTTGTCGGTGTTTTGCATAAAAGAATCTCCGAAACAACTCTCCAAAAACGGTTTTGCGGATGCCCGTAAAAAAACATTTCCTTGCGTGAACTTACCGAAGGGAAACTGCCGAGAATGAGTATTTTGGAGTTCTCGTCGTACAACGGAGGTATGGGATGATATATTTTCGTCAAAGCCCCAGCTCCTTTAGCATTTCGTCGGTGTAGGATGCGTTTTTGTTGCCCGCAAGCTCGTTTTTTGCCGATGTTCGCACATCTTTATCAAAAAATTTGAACCACCGCTTGACCTGATAATAGGGAATAAGTATGGGATATTTGTCTATCTTCGGGTATAAAAGCCTTAGTTTTTCTTTGGGCATAAATATACGAGTTGCCACATATTTGGCAAAACTGCCTTCCTTGTGCTTTCCCGTCGCGCCCAAATTCTCACGCGTGCCGTATACACCGCCCGAAAGAATAAATCTCTCCATCGATTCGGTAAGCTGCGTGTGCTCGGCATCGCAGAACCAAACCTCGCAAAGTGATTTTATTCCTCGGTAGAAATCGGCACTTCCGCATTCGTCAAGCAATGCAAGAATTTCTTTTTCGCAGCCGTTTGCAGATCGAGTGTAAAGTAAAAGGTCGATAAAAGGCCGTACTCCGCAACCGCCCTCGATAAAATGTATTTGCATGTGGGCAATATGGTATGCTATAAAAAATTCGTCTTTCAAAAGGTGTTTGTAACCGCCGTTATCCGATGCATATGCAAAATCCCAAACGCGCTCCAAAACTGTGTTTAGTTTTTTTTCGTTAGAGGTAATTGCAAAATGCAGTTCAAGGTTTACATTGTTTTTGGATATCAGCGAGCAATCCCTCTCGGCATCGGTATCCTGCCTGAAACCTAATTTTTCGGTAATAAGCGAAACCGCTTTTTTTCTGTCTTGCGGTTTGACAAGAATATCGATATCCGAACTTGTACGCATCCATGATTCGGGATAGAGCGTTTTTATTATCGCGCCCTTGAGAGGGATATGGTCTATGCCGTTTTCCTCAAAAAGTTTACATATCCGCGCTTCTTCAAAATCCAATTGCTCGCGGCGGTAGACGGCGAGCAATTTTTGCTTGGTAAATTCTCTGCCGATGCCATAGGCAAGCAGATTATGCTTTTCCAATGCCGAGGCAACGATATGTGCCAGATCATGCTTTTTCGATAGTTTATAGAGCACATTTAGGTTTTCTTCGCTCAAACTATCGGGGATTTCGGCTGTTTCGCCGAACACTTCCGAGCGTATGATCGAAAAAAATAGATCTTTTATGCTGTTCATCATTGCCTCCTTTGTAATAATTATTTCGATGTAAGTAACGCCTTGTCCTGCTGTAGTTTATAAAGCTCGTAATACCTGCCTTTTTTCTGCAGGAGCTCGGTGTGTGTTCCCGACTCGACTATTTCCCCGTGGGAAAGATATATGATCTTGTCTGCATTGCGTATGGTCGAAAGTCTGTGTGCAACCATAAGCAGAGTGCCGATATTCATCAGTTTTTCCAAAGAATCTTGTATCAATACCTCGGTTTCGGTGTCTATGTTTGCCGTCGCCTCGTCAAGTATCATTATTTCGGGATTGTGTATTATCGTACGCGCAAACGATATAAGCTGACGCTGGCCTGCCGAGAAGTTTGCACCTCTCTCTACCACCTCTTCGTCCAATCCGTTTGGCAGTTTGTCTATCAGCTTGTCGGCGTTAACATATCTGCAGGCTTTCATGACCGCGCTGTCGTCCACATCGTCTTTAGACAAAAGTATATTCGAGCGTATGGTTCCCGCAAACAGAAATACGTCCTGAAGCATTTGACCGAAATGACGGCGGAGCGAAGCGATCTTTATCTTTCTAATTTCTATGCCGTCTATAAATATTTCGCCGCGCTGAATATCGTAGTTGCGGCAAATAAGCGAAAGTATGGTCGTCTTGCCCGAACCGGTAGAACCGCAAAACGCCACCGTTTCGCCTGCGTTTACAACAAAAGATACGTCTTTCAACACCCAATCTTCGTCCTTGTAGGCGAACCAGACGTTGCGGAACTCTATGTTTCCTTTTACCGATTCAAGCTCAATCGCATCCTCGTCATCGACGATCTCGGGGCTGATGTCAAGCACGGTAAAGATCTTTTCGGCAGAAGCAAACGCCGATTGGAGCCAGTTAAACTGTTCGGCAAGGCTTTGTATGGGGTTAAAGAATTTTGTGATATACATATAAAATGATACCACGATACCGCTTGTTACGGTTTGCCCGAAAAGCTCGGTGTTTTTAATATAACCGCGTGCACCGAGATACAAAAGGCAAAGAACCGAGGTTATATAAAGCATATATACCATCGGGCGGAATATACCGAAAACGAACATCTGACGGTATTTTGCCGACTTCAGCTTGCTGTTTTTGCCGTCGAACTCTGCCATCTTTCTGTCCTCGCGGTTGAAGATCTGTATTATCTTCATACCCGAGAGATTTTCCGAAAGGAAGGTGTTTATATCGGTCGTGCC
>JAZTZF010000096.1:0-5253 GCA_045637325.1 Eubacteriales bacterium
ATTGGTATCTTGCGGTCTGAAGAGGCGAAAGTTTTATTAAAATGACACTCCTTGTATTCATAAATTCATAATCCAAATTATTATCCTCTATTTTCCAACAAAAGTAAATAGCATTTTTCTTTTTCCTGCTTAAAATATCAAAAAGCCTTATTTAATCTCAAAGCTTGGTCGGCAACAAAAATTCACCCGTCTCAAAATAAGACGGGTGAAAATCATTTAATACGCTATTTATTATAGTTGTAACCCTGCGAGCAGGCAATCTTTGCACATTCTTTCAACGCATTTGCGGTCGCTGTATCGAGACCTGCGGTATAGGTGTTGTTGGTTATATCCATATCAAGATAGGTAATCGCAAAAACACAAGCAACAAGATATGCAGCCGTAGCGTTGTGGTGAGAATTATCGGTGTGATAAAGGTTAATCGAAGGATATTTCTCGGTGCAGATGAGGAATGCATCCGCCGCGGGAGCAACCCTTTCGATGCCGAAATCTGTCGCCAACTTAGAATAGTTGACTTCGTGTCTGTATGCACTTTCAAGGCGTTGATTCGGGTCGCTGTTCGACGAATAACGCTTGTAGAGCAATACTTCCGCGCCGGTTTGTTCGATAAGCGGAATCAAAATATCGAGCGCGGGTTTCGAATCCTCGTAACTTGCGTTACCGTTGTCTTGAAGAACTACATAATCGTAATCTTTAAGCGCGAGTTTGGTTCTGAAAAGTTTGCCGAGAACGGTTGTGGAATCGGCATAGTGATACAAGTATGCACCGCCGCCGCAGCAATATTCAACGTCAATTTCCATACCTGCCGCTTCACCGAGGAAGAACAACTTGTCGGGGATATTGAAGAAGAAAGTGGTGCTGTTACCGACAAAAAGAATCTTCTTGTCGGGGGTTCTTTGAGGATAAGATACCGCTTGTTCGGCTTTGACACCGAATGCTTCGACTTCGCTCAGGAACATCCAACCGCCTGCATTGCAGCAGATGCGGTATTGAATATACTTTGCGGAAACGGCTTTGCTGAGCTTGAGCACACAATCGACGGTGCTCACGCTGGTGCTGTCCGCAGGAGTGGTTGTGCCGACTCTGTACCATTCTTTGCCATCGTTAGAAACATAAATCCAAACGTAAGCAGGAGCATCGATACCGTATTTACTGAACTTCGCAGTTGCGGAAGATACAACGAATTTGTCAACGTAATACAAACCGCCGAGGTCAACGGTAATCGAGGAATAGCCGTTTGCATTATAATCGGCACTCGATCTGCTGAAAGCCATGAACGCCGCATCGGTATAGTTCGCAGTACTCGAGGCACGAACACCGTCGGTCATCGTCTTGTTATTTTCGTCGGGATACGACGGGCTGCTCACGGGGTGAAGGTTCGATTTTGTGTATGTCTTATTCAACACAACGTTCGCATAAGCCGTATCATTGGAGATATCGGGAATCACAACCTCGGGAACCGTCGGAGTATCGTCTTCGGGGTCTTCGGGAATCGGCGGGTTTTCAATCTCGGGTTCTTCGGGAATAACCACATCGGGAACAACGGGTGCAGGGACATAGGTTCCGAGTACGATACGTTTTACAAGAAGATAGTCTAAAGAATCAATCAACTCGTCTGAATTGACGTCTGCACGAAGAATTTCATCTTCATCGAGCTGATAAGTACCTAAACAAGCGCGTTTTGCGATCAAGTAGTCGAGCGAATCGGTCTTGCCGTCGGCGTTAATGTCGCCGACCAAAACAGCGTTTTGACCACCGTAAACCTCAACTTCGGCCACGAACATCCAACTCGCGTTCGCATAAAATCTGAACTGAACGTATCTCGCATTAACCGGCATACTGAGTGTGATTGTAGCCGCGATAGCGCTTGTTCTGTTGTCGTCTGCAGGTATTACCGCACCTGCTTTTGCAAAGTTTTGGTTATCGTTAGAAACATAAACCTCAATCAACGAGGGCGCATTGATGCCCACCGAATCGTGATAGGAGGAAGCGACGTTTGCAACCACTTTGTTAATCGTGCAAACGCTTTTGAGATCAACAGTAACCGAAGAATAGCCGTTTGCTTGGTAATCCGAGCTGTTCTTATTAAAACCAACGAAAGCAACGTCGCTGAATTGCGCGTCGTTTGCCGCGGTTTTGCCGTCGGTAAGGGTGATGCCGTCTTCATCGGGGTACAAGATTGTACCGTTGGAAGCATAAATATCGGATGTTACATAGTTTTTGTCAATCGCAAGGTTATCGTTAAACGTCGGAGTTTCGAGATCAACAACGGGTTCATCTTCCTCGTCGTCCTCTGCGGAATTTTTAACGATAGTGATATAAGAAGCACCGAGCCATTTCGAATTTCCGACGTCAACGCCACTCACGTAGATAAAATCGCCGACCTTTACTTTGCCGAGCATGGTTGCATTTCTGCCGCTGCCGTACACCACGGCTTCGGAAATACCCGTTTCCCAATCGTGAGCGCAGATGAGCAATTCGTCTTCTGCGAGGGTGAGTTGTTCACCGATTGTAGTGCCATACCATACGTTTGTAACAACGTAAGCGTTATCGGATTCACTCCATTTTACAATAACGTTGTTGGTGAACATATAGTTAATGCCCGAAACGGTAAGCGGAGAGAACGAGGGAGTGAACACGTTACATTCACCTGCAGCAATTCTCTTATTTACGTCGGTGATATAAACGCTGTTCACGTCAATATTTTTGCCCGAACGGACCTCGACTTCTTCGAGCCAAACGTGTCCCGATTCGGGAGTGATTTCAAATTTTACATAACGTTCGGTTCTGTTAGAATCGCTCTGTAAATTGAGAACATAAGAAGTCCAATCGCCATCTTTAGCGACCGACCAAGAAACCATATCCGAAGCAACTTCGATATAGTTACTGCCGTCGGCAGAAACCAAAACCTTAACTGAAGCGGGAACGTTGATGCCCCAATTTGCGTTAACCGAAGTATAAACACGGAAATTGTTGTACGCCTTCGAATTCGAGCCCAAGTCAACGGTTACGTAAGACACCGCCGAGTTCCCCAATCCCGAAAATGCGTCTGTATTACCGGCAAGTGCGTCTTTTTTGCCGTCGGTAAGTCTTATTCCGTCATCCTTCCAGACGTCGGTTCTGTTGTTCGGCGTTGCAGTATAGCTCTTGCCGACAGAAATAGCGTTGGAGGGATTCATTGCAGATTCAAGCGCGGCTTTTGCGGCAGCGTAATCATCAATTCCCGCGGTTGCCGAGTTATAAACTGCAATTGCATTATTATATGCCGAGCGGAAGGCTTCGAGAGAGGTCTTGTCGAAATCGTAATAACGTTTTTCCTCTGCCAGCTTGATCGTATTGCCAAGCTCGCCTTTTTCGTCGGCAGAAACCAAACAGAACCAGTCAAGTTTATAGTTGCCGGTGCTCATGTGGCTTTCGGAAAGCCAAACGTCGCCGCGGTTGCTGCCTGTGCCTCTGCTCGCAAGAGGATAACTGTCACGAACGTGGTACTTTTTTGTCGCCGCATCATATCCTACGATCGCAATGAAGTGATTGGGGATATGACCTATCGCCACACCACCGTTGGCAAGATGTTCTTTGAGCACGGTGCTCGAGGCACCCTGCCACCAACCATGACCGTCGGTGTTGCAGTCAACGGTAAAGCCCATGTCATTGCCGTATTTTTCATTAACAAGGGGATAAAGAACGTATCTGTACGTGCCGTCGCCCCCGTTTACGTTAAGGCCTTTAATGGAATGCGCCCATTTGGCACATTCGACAACGTCGATACGTTTGCCTACAAGATATCCCACCGCGTTTACAAGCGAAAGAACACCGCAACCGGTGTCCGCAATAGAGCCACCGCCGATAACGACCGAACCCCAAGGAGCCTCGGTCTGTGTAAGGTGAGGAAGCGGTTCGACGGCAGATGCCTGAACAGCGCCAACGGCAAAAACCGAGCACAGCACCGTCACTGCCAACAAAACGCTTATCGCGCGTTTTAACATTTGCATAAATATCCTCCGTAATCGCGCCAAATACCTTCGGCGCGCAAATTATTCACAAATTTATTTTATTATATTTTCATAGTTTTGTCAATAAGAATATATTTGGGATAAAAGGACGGAGTTTGTGTTGTGAGGGGTATGTTGGTGCGCGGTAGAAAAAGAAACACCGCCGAGAAAATTTTCATTCTCCGCGGTGCTTATACTTTATGTGTTTACCATCGGTTGACAAAGTATCTCAACCATCGCTTTACTTCTTGACCCATATATGTTATACTATAATCAATTCAAAGGGAATAACATTTTGGAGGTATTGTATGTCAAACTTAAAAATAGGTGAAAAAATCAAAGCAAAGCGGCGCGAACGAGATTTAACACAAGAAGAACTTGCAAATATGTTAGGAATTACAAAAGCCGCTGTTAGCAAATGGGAAAATTCCGAAAGCTTTCCCGATATCACAATATTACCGAAGATTGCACAATTGTTTCACATAACAATGGACGAACTGTTCGATTATACGCTTGAATACAAACCAGTGAAAATTGTTAATAAGTATAAATTCGGGCTTTGTTTGAACGATATTGAGGATATAAGCATTTTAGATCACGGGACTATCGAAGAATGTAAGGTTGTTAAGAATAGCGGCTTAATAGGCGATGAACCCTCAGAGCGTTGGGAAGTAAGGGTACAATTGATATCCACTGAAGAAGGTTTCCCCTTCATTATTCAAAAATGTTTGAAACCAAATATACTTGTTGACGGGGTTAGCGTTAGGTTAGCCGACGGGAAAATTATTGATGACGATAAACCTAACAAACATTTCGTTTGCAAAGAAAAAGTGTGGGAATATAGAAATACAAACCTAAAACACCTTAGAGAGATGATTAAGGAACAGGTTGAAATGGGTCTGATCTCCGAAGAAGATGCTTGGTAATATATCAAACACCACCGCCGAGAATTTCTCGGCGGTAAATCATTTTAGTTGTCCCACGATTTATAGCAAATGTGTTTTGTTTTACAACAAGGGCATTTATAAATAAAGCCAAAGCCATCGACAGGAGAATGGGAGGCGGATATTTGCATAACACGTTTTTTTACGTAGAAACGTTGTTCGCATTTGGGGCAGTATGCCCAAAAGTCTTTAGGGCAGTTCACATATATTAAGATTCCTCCGAATATTAAAAACGGCACAGCAAACAAAGAGGCAAACCACCACGGAACATCGTATCTTGTTCCGTCAGCAAAATGTATTTCACATCCCGTAAAGGC
>JAZTZF010000097.1:0-2468 GCA_045637325.1 Eubacteriales bacterium
TTTGCAGATAGCTCGCCCTCTGCCAGTTTTAATGCCAAGACCGTACTCCTCTGCTGACCCTGTGATGCATACATTCTCGCGCTTTTTTTGTTTATGGCAACTACAAAATCATCCTTGTGCGCGCCGTACAGAGCCAAATAACGCTCTTTTTCGTACTCTGCCTTTTCGTTAAAAAGCAGATTGTACCTCTCGCGTATTTCGTCCTGCGTTTCGCATTCTCCTGCCTGCGTTTGGTAGGAAAGCGTCAATTCCTCTTTGCCGCCGCTCATATCGTACAAGAATCTTTTTGCTTCTTCTTCCAGCTTTTGAACATATTTTTTTCTGTTTACGGTTATTATTGCCGCAAGAGAAGCCAATCGCTCGTTATACACCTGCATTAGCTCGTCTATAACATTTCCGCGCTTCAAAAGCGCATTTTTTTGCGCCAAAACCCGATTATACTCGGACAGCGTCGGCGCATATCTCGGAAACGACTGGCAGATAGCCAGATCCAAAAACCGTCTTCTGTTCTCGGGCGCGCCTTTGACCAAACTCAAATGATCGGGCGTGAATATAACCGCGCGGAATCTGCCGATATACTCTGTCATCCTAAGCGGAGCACTCTCGCCTATCTTTATTACCCGCCTGCCGTTTTTAGAAAGCGTTGCCGACATCTTCTGCACGGTATTCCCCGATGCAAACCGCATAGAGATACTTCCCTTGTCGCAGCCGAACCGTATCAGCTCCCTATCCTTGCAGTTGCGGAAGCTCTTGCCTGCCGCAAAATAGAAGATCGATTCCAAAATATTCGTTTTTCCTGCGGCGTTCTTGCCGCATATGACATTCACACCGGGAGAAAACTCTATATCGCTCTCAACCGCGTTGCGAAAGTCGCGCAAAGACAAATATTCTATATTCATTCTTTAATTTTATAAATAACCTAATCCTTCAGTTTGCAGGGCAATACCAAATAGGTGTAGCTGCTGTTGGGATCCTTCTCGGCAGGCTCGATCATCATGCTCATAAGCGGTGTCGAAAGCGATGCAACTATTTTCTCGTCCCTGCATGCTCTGAGCGCATCGAGCAAATAGCGGTTATTAAACCCTATCTCTATGTCCTCGCCCTCTTTTTTGATCCTTATATTATCGTTTACACTGCCGTACTGAGTGTTACAGGATATATTAAGAATATTATCCTCGAACTTGCATCTGAGCGGTGTACGCAGTTTTTCGTCAACAAGCAGACTTGCACGCTCGGCGGATTCTATAAAATCGCTCTTGTCTATGGTAGCAAACACCCTGTTCTGTGTAGGAAGCGCGCGTCTGTAATCAAGATACTCGCCCTCGAGCAATCTCGAGAAGAACACGGTATCATCAATCTTAAATATAATATATTTTGCAGTAAATTCCACTCTAAGCGGTTCGTCGCTGTCATCGAGCAGTTTTGTAAGGTCGGAAAGCGATTTACCGGGAACAACGAAAGAAAATCTGTTATCATTATCGAAAACGCAGTTCTTCTCTTCCCTCATGGCAAGCCTAAAGTTATCAAGCGCAACTACCGTCAAGGTTCTGTTCTCTATCATAAACAGCTCGCCCGTGAGTATCGGCCTTGCCTCCGACTGTGCAACCGCAAAAACCGTGCTGTTTATGATATCCTTCATAAGCGAGCGCGAGATATTAAACGCATTCTCACCGCCAAGCTCGGGCAGACCGGGATAAACCTCTGCCGTAACGCCGTGAATGGTAAAATCACTCATACCGCCGGTTATGCGAACCATGTTTCTGTCGTCCGACTCTATGCAGATATCGCCGTCGGGAAAATTACGGATAATAGAGGTTATTTTCTGCGCGTTGATAATAACCGCACCCTCCTGCATCGGAAAAACGGTGCCCATCGTACGCACACCCTTTTCGAGGTCGTAACCGCATATCGTAAGCGTATCGCCCTTGAGCGTGAACAAAAGACCCTCCAACGCAGGCAAAGTCGTTTTGTTCGATGCCGCCGATGCCGCCGGTATAACCATCGATAACAATGTTTTCTTATCCGCTACAAACTTCATAATTCCTACCTCTTTTTTTGGGATCGCGATGTAAGTTAAACAACTTCGTTACGCCTCCACCGCGAGATTTTTTATGCGATGTAAGTTAAACAACTTCGTTACGCCTCCACCGCTTTTTTAGGATTGCGATGTAAGTCAAACAGATTCGTTACGCTTTCACCGCAAAAATTTTATTAAATGTATGTTATAATAAATTTTTTATACTTTTTTTATTTTTCTTATACTTAGAATACTCTAAATTTGCCGTATTCCTGCCGTAATATATAAAAAACAAATCCTTTATACCTGCAAATCTGTAATTCTCGCGGAGAGGTGTTTACAAATCTGTTGTTCCTACATTCCTCTAACCCTCGCGGCGAGGAGTTAACAAGTCTGTCGCAGTCACAACGCGATCCTTAAAAGATATGCACAGGGTATTTTGGGTTTTCCA
>JAZTZF010000098.1:0-8290 GCA_045637325.1 Eubacteriales bacterium
CGCTTCGAGCGCCGCACGCGAGTGGACAACAGAATCAAACGGCGAGCAGAACGGAATTGAGGATAAGTATTATTCTCCTGCTTCCAAGGAATTTAAGGATTATTTTATAGATTACATCGAATATATTGTTTCCAATTACGACATAACTACCATTCTGCTTGACAGCCTCAGATACCCCAAGTTCCACGAAAATTGCGATATTGGATACGATTATGACACTATATCTCGTTTTGCGCAGGAATATGCCGTTTCGATAACCGAAGCCGAGGCTATAAAGACCAAGCTTTTTGATTCTCCGCATTGGCAAAAGTGGGTTGAGTTCCGCATGGGGTTGGTGACCGACATGGCAAACTCGGTTTCGGAATGCATAAGAGCGATACGCACAGACATTAATATTATTGCCGTTGCCGCACGCGACAGTGTGGATCATTATTACATGCAGGACACCATAAGTTGGTTGGAAAACGAAATAATAGACGGTATATGTCTTGCTCTGTACGAAAGAGAACCTGCCGAAAACGATCCGATCGACGAGCTTGCTTACGGCGACGGACTGGTAACCGACAAGGGCGAAATAATGGGTTCGTATACAGGCAAAAAATCCTACTTCTTTACCGCATTGGAAGTGTCGAAACAGCATACCGCGCAAACGCTTGCAAACGCGATAAGCGAATCGCGCGGTGTATCTGCAGACGGGTTTGTTTTCGGCAGTCTTACCGATTACATCGCCCAGAATTATTACACTTCCCTATCCAAAAGTGTTATGAGTAACGAAGCGTTTTCGACTATTGCCGATACGTCCGAAACGATGAAGAAAACGCTGGAATATTCCAAAAACAAGATAAACGAAGTCGTTCTTGCAAACGGCGGTTGTGACGAAAACACCGCATCGCAGGCGTTGTCTAAAATCGGCGAGGCGTTACTGTTGCTCGAATCGGGTGTGCTCACTCACGAGCAGGCATCCAAGCTCGAAAGCGATATTGCAATAATATTTGCGTCGAGCGATGCAAAGCAGACGGTCTTGAGGGAGTTTTCCGCCATCACAAAAATGGCGTTGCTTTATAAAGAAAAATCCGAAGTAACTCCTCCCGACACAGATCCTAATGATGAGCCCTCGTTGCCCGATGAAAGTTCGGAAAGCTCATCCGAAGGAAACGATAATCCTGCAGGTAACGCAGGCATAGGCTCGGGTTCGAATTCCAAAAAGGAACTTAATATTAACATCGGCAACATATTGATATATGCATTTGTCGGACTCGGCTCGGTTGCCGCAGTTATTGCGATATTTATAAATCTAAAGCGCAAAAACAAGCGCCCGTTGAACAGCCACATGCCCAAAGCAAGCGTTGAGGAAGACCAAAACGAAAACGAAGAATAATAAAAGAGCGAAAAATCCCATAAAGGGTGTTGACTTAGGGCGTTTGTTGGTGTATAATTGTAACGATAATTAAAGTAAACCGATTTACGGAGGATATCACAATGAAACATATCAAGACTATCGAAACACGCAATCTTTGCGAAAGCGCTAAGAACGGCGGATGCGGCGAATGCCAGACTTCCTGCCAGTCTGCTTGCAAGACCAGCTGCGGTATTGCAAATCAGCAGTGCGAAAACAAAAAAGAAAGCAAATAAGTTCATTCGGGAAGTGCCGCCGCATGGCGGCACTTTTTCATAATATACAGAGGCAATTATGATACACCAGTATAAATTAAACGGATACAATATCGTGCTCGACATTTGCTCGGGTTCTGTTCACGTTGTGGATGACATAGCATACGATATCATTGCTCTTTTCGAAAATAACGATAAGGACAGCGTTATAAAAGAGATAAAAGAAAAATATTCCGCAACCGAAGGAATAAGCGAATCCGAAATATGCGAGTGCTACGAACAGATCGTCGAGCTGAAGAACGCAGGAAAGCTATTCGTGCCCGATACCTTTAAACCCATGGCAGGAGAGCTTAAGAGAAAAACCGCAGGGGTTATTAAGGCACTTTGTTTACATATCGCTCACACCTGCAACCTTAACTGTTCGTATTGCTTTGCCAGTCAGGGCAAATATCACGGCGACCGCGCGGTAATGAGTTTTGAGGTCGGCAAGCGTGCTCTTGATTTTTTGATAGAAAATTCGGGCAGCAGACACAATCTTGAGGTGGACTTTTTCGGGGGCGAGCCTTTGATGAATTTTGAGGTTGTAAAACAGCTCGTAGCCTATGCAAGAAGCATAGAAAAAGAGCATAACAAGAATTTTCGTTTTACACTTACCACCAACGGTATGCTTATAGATGACGACGTTATAGAGTTTGCAAACAAAGAAATGAGCAACGTGGTGCTGAGTCTTGACGGCAGAAAAGAGATTCACGACCGTTTCCGTGTGGATTACAATGGTATCGGGAGCTGGGAGCGCATAGTGCCGAAGTTCAAAAAGCTGGTCGATGCGCGCGGCGGCAGAGATTATTACATGCGCGGTACCTTTACCCACGCCAACCCCGATTTTGTAAACGATATAGAAAAAATGCTTGAGCTCGGGTTTGACGAGCTGAGCATGGAGCCCGTTGTTTGTGCGTCGGGCGATCCGTCGGAGCTTACGGACGACGATCTTCCCATAGTGCTTGAGCAGTACGAAAAGTTGGCAGAGCTTATGTTAAAGCGCGATAAAGAGGGCAAGCCGTTTACATTTTATCACTATATGATCGACCTTTCGGGCGGTCCCTGTATATACAAGCGTATTTCGGGTTGCGGCTCGGGCACCGAGTATATGGCGGTTACCCCTTGGGGCGATCTTTACCCCTGCCATCAATTTGTCGGTGACGAGAAGTTTAAGCTCGGCGACATATGGAAGGGTGTAGAAAACACCGAAATACAAAACGAGTTTTTGGATTGCAACGTATACGCAAGAAGCGAATGCAAGGATTGTTGGGCAAAGCTATATTGCTCGGGCGGATGCGCGGCAAACGCATATCACTCTACCGGCTCGGTCAGAGGCGTTTACGAATACGGTTGCAAGTTGTTCCGCAAGCGTATGGAATGTGCTGTTATGGTAGCGGTTGCGAGATCGCTCGGCGATGAATGATGAATACGCCCATACATGATTTTATAAACGAATACTGTCAAAAAAACTCGGTGCGTGTCCATATGCCCGGTCATAAAGGGATAGGTCCGCTTGGGTTCGAACGGTATGACATAACCGAAATAAACGGTGCAGACAGCCTGTACGAGGCAAGCGGAATTATTGCCGAGAGCGAAAAAAACGCAAGCCGATTATTCGGTTGTAATACCTTTTATTCTACCGAAGGCTCGTCGCACTGCATACGCGCCATGCTATATATGGCAAAGCTGTGCGGATGTACAAAGGTGTTGGCAGGGCGTAACGCGCACAAAACCTTTTTGAGCGCGGCGGCATTATTGGATATTGAGGTAGAATGGCTTTATCCCAAACACGGCGAAAGCTATCTTTCGGGCAATATCGATATCGATTCTCTTGACGGCATTTTGTCGCAATCGCAAAACGATAAATGCGTTGTTTATATCACCACGCCCGATTATCTCGGCAACATAACCGATATAGCGAGCATTGCGGGGATTTGCAAACGGCACGACGCATATCTTTTTGTTGACAATGCTCACGGTGCATATCTTAAATTTTTGCCGCAATCACTGCATCCCATAGATCTCGGCGCGGATATATGCTGTGATTCGGCGCATAAGACCCTACCCGTGCTTACGGGCGGTGCATATCTGCAGATATCAAAAAAAGCCGACCGCCGTTTTGAAGCATCGGCAAAAAATGCACTTTCGCTTTTCGGATCGACGAGTCCTTCTTATTTGATATTGCAATCGCTCGATATGGCTAATATGTACCTATCCCAAGGTTACAAAGACAGACTTGCGGAGTTTGCACACCTTGTGAACAAAGCAAAAAGCCTTTTGACCGACAACGGATTTTCGCTGTTGGGTAACGAGATTCTGAAAATTGTGATCGACACGAAAAAGCACGGCTATTACGGCTGGGAAATCGCAGATATACTCGAAGAAAACAATATAGTTTGCGAGTTTTACGACCGCGATCATATTGTTATGATGCTCAACCCCGAAAACACAAAAGAAGAAGTAGGAAAACTCACGGATACACTTTTGTCTATCGAAAAAAAGAGCGAGATAACCGAGCCGACACCCGAACTCGGTATTCCGAAAAGAGCAAAATCGATACGCGAAGCGGTGTTTGCAGAAAGCGAAATGATCGACGCGAACCAAAGCGAAGGCCGTATACTGGCACAGTTTAATATTGCCTGTCCGCCTGCGGTGCCGATAGTGGTCTGCGGCGAACTGATAAACAAAAGCGCAATTGCATGTTTTGAATATTACGGGATAAAAAAAGTGTCCGTAATAAAATAACATATTTCATATATAACAAGGAGGGGTTTTTATGAAAGCGGCTATGCTGGCGATACCCATAGTGCTGTGTTTGTTACTTATTATCGTTCCGATATTTGAATTGACAGCCCTTATAAAAGGCGTTGACTTTATACTTTACAACGAAATTGCAACGGTTATTACTCAAACCGTACTTACCGTCGCCGCTACCGTTACGCTGTTCATACTTAAACCGGAATATGAGCGCACGGGAAGAATATTTTTGATACTTCTGGCTCCGATCGCTCTTTTGAACACGCTTTGTTTTATAAACAGCGAGTGGAAATTCTCAATACTCTTTGCCATCGTTTGGAGCGTTTGTGCGTTTGTGATGTACCTGAAATTTGTTCCCGACAGCGCATTCAAAGCCACGTCGGCGGTATTTTTGGTATTGTTAACCGTCGCAGTTATCGGATTCTATATTTGGAATTTGATATACGGATCGTTTGTAAACAAGCTTGCTGTCGAGTCTTCCTACCCTTCGACAGACGGCACGTATATTGCAGAGGTCTGCTCGTCAGAATCGCTTTTGGATAAAAAAATGGCGGTTTACATAGCAAAATCCGAACCCGAATTCAAGGCGGTTATCGGATATTATCAGGCAAAACCGGCAAAGATCTACGAGGGAGAATCGCACGAAATAAAAACCGCATACCTGAGTTGGCTTGACGACGTGACGCTTGTTATTAACGACGAAGCATACCGTTCCGTAAACTAACGAATAAACATACAAAGGCTGTTGCAAATCCTACCGATTGCAACAGCCTTTATTTTATGTAAGATATTTATATTGTAGGTTGGTTTTCAGACGTTTTTTACGCCGTAATATGCGGCGATAACATCCGCCTCTGTTTTTGCCAATTTGCGCAAATTCTCGTCAGAGAGCAACCAACGGGTTGCGTATTCGTTTGTATGGAATGAGTGCTCCACTATATAAAACAAAGGACATCCCACTTTGCGCGCACCGCGAAGAACGCCGTAATATTCCCAATCGCCCTCGGTGCTCTTGCGTGTCTGCACGCTTCCCGACGAAACGCCCATGCACGCAGCTATTGCCTCGGCAAGCAGTTTTGCAAGCTCATGAGAATTATTAAGGTTATCGTATGCGCCGTAAACATCCACTCGGTCTATAGTCTCGCTTCCGCCCTCGCCGACTGCATTGGAATGAATCGACATAAAAAGATCGCATCCTTTTGCCGCCTCGCCGCGGGCCACAACGGCAACGTCGACGTCTATGTCGTCGCGCGTTTTGAGCACCTCGAACCCATATGCCGAAAGCTCCCCTGCAAGATATTCACAAAGCACCCACATACGGCGTGATTCGTAATATTCGGGCACGACGGGACTTCTGTTATAATAGCCGTAATGACCTGCATCAAGCATTATTTTCATTTTGCAAAATCCCTTTCTTATTCCTCACAACCAAAATTTATAAGGTTATTATCCAATTGCGTTTATATAAAATCGCTCTTCTCTCCCGATTTTTTCGCAATAACACGTCCGTTTGTGGTTTCCGTGAGGTCTGCGATAAACTTTTTTTCTTGTTCGCCGCGTACCATAAGTGTTATTTTCACTTCACTGCCGAAATCGCTGTCCTCTACCCTTGCATCGTTCGCGGATACGATCGGCATTATTTTTTGGTAATCGGAATAATTCGCCTTTACTTCGATCAGCGAGAAAACGCCGACCTCGGCAATGCCTGCCTCTTTTACCGCGCCCGAAGCCGCGGCGGTATAAGCACGCACCAATCCGCCCGTTCCCAAAAGAATGCCGCCGAAATAACGCGTGACCACAACGACCGCATCTGTCACACCCGCCTTGCGGATAGAATCGAGCACAGGCATGCCTGCCGTTCCGTGAGGCTCGCCATCGTCCGAAAAACGCTGTGCATTACCCTCGCGCAATACATACGCATAAACATTATGCCTTGCGGCGGAATGCTTTTTCTTCACAGCGTTGACAAACGCAATAGCCTCTGCCTCTGTTGTGACGGGAGCACAAACCCCTATAAACTCGCTTTTCTTTTCGACGATTTTATATTCCGAATTATTGCGGACGGTTTTATAACTCATTATTTATTACAAAATTCCTTATAAATTGCCTTTATAGCGCGAGTGAAAGCACTTTCGTCAACACCGATGATAATATTAAGCTCGCTGCTGCCCTGATCTATCATACGAATATTGATATTCTTCCTTGCCAGTGCCTCGAACACACGCGCCGCAGTACCGGGAGTACCTGCCATGTTTCTGCCGACTACCGCAACAAGCCCCATCGATTTGTCGATATGGATATGATCGGGATTTACCGCCTTTTGAATCGAGGAAGCAATATCATATTCCCTGCCTGCGATATCGCTCGAGTTAATAACAACGCACATGGTATCTATACCCGAGGGTAGGTGCTCGAAGTTCACATTAAGATCGGCAAACACCTTTAGCACTCGCATACCGAAACCGGGTTCTTGGTTCATCATGTCCTTTTCTATGCGAATGACCGAAAAACCCTTTTTGCCTGCTATACCCGTGATGATATCGTCGGTACGGTAACCGTCCGTAGATGTGACAATAAGTGTGCCCTCGTCCTCTGGGCGGTTGGTGTTACGGATATTTATGGGAATGCTTGCAAGCTTTACGGGGAAAATGCTGTCCTCATGAAGAACAGATGCGCCCATATACGAAAGCTCACGAAGCTCACGGTAGGTGATTATCTTTATGGGACGAGGATTCTCCACAATGCGCGGATCGCACATAAGGAAGCCCGAAACGTCGGTCCAGTTCTCGTAAATATCAGCCATTACAGCGCGTGCAACGATAGCGCCGGTGATATCACTACCGCCGCGAGAAAAGGTTTTTATGCTTCCGTCGGGATTGGAACCGTAAAAGCCGGGGATAACGGCATTGCGTTTCCCTGCAAGACGTTCCGCCATGACGGTATTGGTTTTATTTGCGTCGAACTTGCCTGTTTCATCGAAGAAAATAACTTCTGCCGCATCGATGAATTCATACCCGATATAATCTGCAAGAATGATGCCGTTCAAATATTCGCCGCGCGATGCGGTATAATCAAGGGTAGTTCCGTCACTGAGATTTTTGCTGATAACTGCAAACTCGTTATCAAGGTTTGTCGAAAGACCAAGTCCTGCGATGATATCGAGATAGCGTTTTTGTATCTCTGCAAAATCCGCAGACCAATCGTCCCCCGAAACACTTTTGTTATAGCAGGAAATAAGAAGGTCGGTAACCTTGGTATCGCCGTCAAAACGCTTGCCGGGCGCACTGGGCACCACAAAACGGCGAGAGCCTTCGGCACGGATAATATTCGCGCTCTTCTCGAACTGTTCGGCAGAAGCGAGCGAACTGCCGCCGAATTTTACAACCTTTTTTTCGTATAAAGTTTTCATAGTCACATTTCCGTATAAAAATTTTTATCAATATTTACATCGATATTTTATCACAGCGTAAAAAAGATTTCAATAACATTTTTCAACAAACAAACGGTCCCTATTGCAATTATATGCACAATTTTACCCGAAAGTCTTGACAAATTAATAGGCAACCAGTAAAATATTTAAGATATTAAATCGCATACACGCCTGCATAGTTAAATGGATATAATAAACCCCTCCTAATCGTCAGATACTCCTTGCGCCAACTTTTGCATAAACTGCGTTTTATACAGAAAAATTCAATACCACGCCTGCATAGTTAAATGGATATAATAAACCCCTCCTAAGGGTTAGTTATGGGTTCGATTCCCGTTGCGGGTGCCACAATTTATCCCCAAAAAACCTTATTTTTCGGGGACCCCTACCACCGAATTGCAATGCATTTCGGTGGTTTTCCTTTCGCTCAATATTTGTTAGCATCGCTTTTGG
>JAZTZF010000099.1:0-7763 GCA_045637325.1 Eubacteriales bacterium
TCATATCGCGTCAATGCAGTTGACATATCGCCGGAACAAAAAACAAGAGCAAGAACAGAAGGTTTTTCACCTTTTGCTCTTGCTCTTTTTGGTATGGCTTAAATTATTTTACCGTATAGGTACCGAGAACGATACGTTTTACAAAGAGATAGTCAAGGGAGTCAACATCGTCGTCCTTGTCGATATCTGCGGCGGATTTCTGCTCGGCAGTGAGTGTATAGGTATTCAAAACCGCGCGTTTAACGAATAAATAGTCAAGAGAATCTACGTCGTTATCGCCGTCAATGTTGCCGAGAACGGGGTTAGAGGAATTAGTCATTTCACAACCCCAATGTACCGTTGCATTGCAACGATAGGTCCAATTCTCATGCCAACCATCAGGTTGCGATTCCGCTTCGCAATAAATATCAGCAAGGTCGTAACAACCGAAAAAAACACTACCGCTAATACTAGTAACTGAATTGGGTATTTCTATACTTGTCAGGCTTTCACAATAGATAAAGGCCTCGGAACCTATACTTGTAACCGAATCGGGTATTTTTATGCTTGTTAGGCTGTCGCAACCTTCAAACGCCCTCTCGCCAATACTCTTGACCGAATTCGGTATTTCTATGCTTGTTAGGCTAAGGCAATCTTCAAATGCATGCTCACCAATACTTGTAACCGAATTCGGTATTTCTACACTTGTTAAATTATTGCAATACATAAATGTACCATACGCTATATTTGTAACCAAATCGGGTATTTCTATGCTTGTTAGGCTTTTACAACCATTAAACGGCCTCTCGGCAATACTCTTGACCGAATTCGGTATTTCTATGCTTGTTAGGCTTTCACAACCTTCAAACGCCCTCTCGCCAATACTCTTGACCGAATTCGGTATTTCTATGCTTGTTAGGCTTTTACAATCGTAAAATGCCCTCTCACCAATACTCTTGACCGAATTCGGTATTTCTATGCTTGTTAGGGCGGTGCAATTGGCAAATACAAGATTGCCTATGCTTGTAACTGAATCAGGTATTTCTACGCTTGTTAGGGCGGTGCAACTGGCAAATACATGATTGGCTATACTTGTAACCGAATCGGGTATTTCTATGCTTGTCAGGCTTGGGCAATAGAATAATGCCCTCTCGCCAATACTCTTGACCGAATTCGGTATTTCTATGCTTGTTAGGCTAAGGCAAAAATAAAATGCCTCTTCGCCAATACTTGTAACCGAATTGGGTATTTCTATGCTTGTTAGGCTTTCACAATAGTAGAATGCTTCAGTAATGATTCTTGTATCGGTATGAATAGTGCAAGAAACAATATCTGTTGACGTAACACCAACTAATGCTAAATATGGATTATTAGCATTGCCAAGATATTTACCTTTATCATATTCATTGTATTTTAAGTTATTGCAATTGTAAAATGCCCTATAGCCAATACTCTTGACCGAATTCGGTATTTCTATGCTTGTTAGACTTTCGCAACCGTAAAATGCCTCTTTGCCAATACTTGTAATCGAATCGGGTATTTCTATGCTTGTCAGGCCGGAACAATTGTAAAATACCTTATTACCGATTTCTTTAACGGGCAAACCGTTATATTCCTCAGGAATTACAACCTCGGTTACAGTTACGGAAATGATTATATAAAAGTCGGAAATGATATAATACGTGCCGTCTGCGCTTAGTGTATATGCCAACCCTTGCGAGTCGGTTACGACATCTTCCGCCGAAACGCTAAACAAAGACAGCGGGATGAGTGACAGCAACATCGTTGCAACAACTAAAAGAGAAACCAGTTTTTTCATTTCATTCTGCCTTTCTACCTGCAATATAAGCAGGGTTTATTTTTTTGCCCCTTTCGGGATGTTCTAGCTCATTATATAACAATTTGTTTTATATGTCAATAAAACAATTTGTTTTGAATATAATAAATGTAACGAAAGTATGGTTGCGGAGTTGATTTGATTGTCTTATTGCCGAATAAAAGAATTACGAGAAGACAGGGATCTTCGCCAAGCGGATCTGGCGAAATATCTTAACTGCTCTCAGGTTGCATATTCACATTATGAACTAGGGAAACGCGATATTCCCACAGAGGTTTTAATTGCACTTGCGGATTTTTATCATACAAGCACCGATTATATTTTAGGACGGACAGACACCTTCAATGCCTACCCCGTAAAAACTAAAACAGAGTAAAAAAATCGACATCCTTGGTTGCGAAAGCTACTGAGAAAGATGCCGATTTTTGTTTTTCTTTGATTTTTGCGCCATTACGGGCGATTTACAATTGAATTTTATAAAAATCGGCGACATGTGCCTTGAAAAATATACCTATGAACATCGCGAGCGGTGAGCGTCATTTTCTAATATAAAAATCACGGCAAAACCGTCTGTAATGGATGCAGAATGAAAAATCGACATCCGAAGCTGTAGAAATCTACTGCGAGTGATGTAGATTTTTCATAGCGTTTACGCGTTCTGCGCCATTACGGGCGGTTTTAGTCTATACCGGCGATGGCGAAAAGATAATCCTCGCACTCAGGGAACTTGATAGAGAACGTCTTGATAGTAACGCCGTGGCATTTCTTGACAAAACGCGAATTGTCTACTACAGAGAAGTTCGGGAAATCGGCAAGTGTCTTGCCTGCCGCCTTAACATACGCCTCTTTTCTTACCCAGATGCGCACAAAATTCTCTGCCTCTGCCTCACGCGCGCTGTCGCGGAGATATTCTACCTCGTCGTCGGCAAAAAAGCGCTCGGCAAGTGTTATATAATCGATCTTGTTTTCGGGCGAGAGGAGCTGCGGCAGATATTCTCCGTCGATGCCGATAGCCTTCTCGTAGATAACCAAAAGCATAACCTTGCCGGCGGTCGTGATCGAAATATGCACCTTATTCTCGGTATTTTCTACCGAAGGTCTGCCCTTTTCGTCATAAACCACCTTTGCCTTGGGGTTGTTAAGATACTCGCGTACCGATTTTTGTATATCGGATTGGCGCTGTTTTTTTGTAGAACTGTTTTCAAGTACGAAAGTTTTTAACGCCATTTATTGTTCCTCCCCTGCTGTGGGTGCCGTTTCGACTTCTGTTTCGTTGGTTTCGGACGAATTTTCCTCAACCGCTGTTTCGAGTTCCTTTTCTTCCGACTCGGTCTCGGGATCGACTACCGCGAACCTCGCAACCGATGCGCCCTCTTCCAGACGCATAACGATAACGCCCGATGCGCTTCTGCCGTAAACCGGAATCTCGGAAATGCGTGTACGGATTATTATACCGCCGTCGGTGATAAGCATAACTTCCTCGCTTGCGCGAACAAGTTTCAATCCCGCAAGCTCGCCGGTCTTGGCACTTACGCCGTGGCAGATAAGACCTCTGCCGCCGCGGTGCTGACACTTATACTCGCTTGTGATACTGCGTTTTCCGTAGCCGTTTGAAGTAATGGTGAGTATATACAAATCATTATCGTCATTTCCGTCGGGAATAATACCTGCGCCGACGACAAAATCGCCCTCGTCAAGCATAACCGCACGGACACCGCGCGCATGTCTGCCCATTTCGCGCACGTCATCCTCGCTGAATCGGATAGATATACCGCGATTCGTCGCAACGATTATATCATCGTTACCCGAGGAACGCAATACGTAAAGCAGCTGGTCGCCATCGTCGAGATTTATCGCATAAAGACCGTTTGTACGCTTGGTCTTGTATGCCATAAGATTTATACGCTTGATTACGCCCAAACGGGTGATAAGTACAAGATTTTCCTCTTCCGAAAACTCTGTTACGGGAAGAATAGCGGTGATCTTTTCCTCGCTGTCAAGCGACAGAAGGTTTACAAGATTTGTACCCTTTGCGGTACGAGCGCTCTCGGGAATCTCGTAGCACTTCTTTATATATACCCTGCCGGTATTGGAGAACATAAGCAGATAATCGTGGCTGTGGGAGATGATAACGTTTTCGACAAAATCCTCTTCCCTCGTGCCCATCGCCGTTATGCCCTTGCCGCCGCGGCGCTGTGCCTGATAGGTATCGCTCGGCAGACGTTTGATATAGCCTGCACGCGTTGCGGTGATAACACAGGTCTCGCGCTCGATAAGGTCCTCGATAAGAATATCGTTTTCTGCCTCGACGATATCGGTTCTGCGGTCGTCGCCGTATTTGTTCTTGATAAACTCAAGATCCTCTTTGATTATTGCAACCAATTTGCTCTCGTCGGCAAGGATCTCCTTGAGTTCCTTAATAAGGTTATACAGGAATGCCAATCTGTCCTCGATCTTCTGGCGTTCCATGCCCGAAAGTTTACCGAGTGTCATATCCACGATAGCCTGCGCCTGTGTCTCGGAAAGACCAAACCGTTCCATCAACCTCGTTTTCGCATCCGAAATACTTGCGCTGGCGCGGATTATCGAAATAACCTCGTCAATATTGTCGATCGCTATCTTGTAGCCTTCGTAAATATGTGCCTCGTGCTCTGCCTTGGCAAGGTCAAACCTCACGCGCCTTGTAACAACCTCTTTGCGGTGAACAAGATAGTGGGTAAGAACCTCTTTTAGGTTCAACAGCTTCGGCACGCCGTTAACAAGCGCAACCATATTTACCGCGCAGGTGTCCTGAAGCTGGGTGTATTTATAAAGCAGATTTAATACTATCTGTGCGTTCGCATCCTTCTTTATCTCGATAACGATACGCATACCGCCTCTGCCCGATTCGTTACGGATATCCGAAATACCCTCTACGCGCTTGGTCTTTACAAGATCGACCATGCTCTCCAACAGCATCGAGCGGTTTACCTGATACGGCAGTTCGGTAATAATAATGCTGGTTCTGCCGTTCTTTTCCTCGAAATGCGCCTTTGCACGGACACGAACCTTGCCCCTGCCGGTCATATATGCCTCGTAAATGCCCGAAGTACCGTAAATAGTACCGTATGTCGGGAAATCGGGGCCCTTGATGTACTTCATCAGGTCGGGAATGGTGCAATCGGGGTTGTCGATAAGATACTCGGTCGCCTCGATTACCTCACGCAGGTTATGGGTAGGAATATTCGTCGCCATACCGACCGCGATGCCCACGCTGCCGTTTACAAGCAAATTAGGGAAGCGCGACGGAAGCACTACCGGCTCCTTGCGCGAATTATCGAAGTTGGGCATGAAATCGACAACGTCTTTTTCGATGTCCTCCATCATTTCGTCGGCGATTCTCGACATCCTTGCCTCGGTATAACGGTATGCCGCAGGGGGGTCGCCGTCGATGTTACCGAAGTTACCGTGACCCTCGACAAGCATATATCTAAGCGAGAAGGGCTGTGCAAGACGAACCATTGCATCATAAACCGATGCGTCGCCGTGCGGATGGTATCTACCGAGCACGTTACCGACGGTGGTTGCCGATTTGCGGAACGGCTTGTCGTAGGTAAGCCTGTCCTCGTACATCGCATAAAGTATACGGCGGTGAACCGGCTTCATACCGTCGCGCACGTCGGGCAAAGCTCTGCCGACGATAACGCTCATCGCATAGTCGATATAACAGCTTTTTATTTCCTCTTCTATGCCTGTATTATGAATTATTTGCTCTTCGTGATTACTGTAATCGTATTCGTGTGCCATTTTACACTCCTATAAAACGCTGTCGGGCGTTTTTGACTTCCGACGGGGCTATATTGCGGATTTTCAAGCCGAAAACCGCCATCCCCACACGTTTTTTATATGTCAAGATTGGAAACGTATTTTGCGTTGGCTTCGATAAACTCTCTTCTCGGCTCGACCTTGTCGCCCATAAGCACCGAGAACAGTGCGTCCGCCTCCAAAGCATCCTCTATTGTAATGCGTTTTAAGATACGTCTTTCGGGGTCCATCGTGGTTTCCCAAAGCTGATCGGCATCCATTTCACCAAGACCTTTGTATCGCTCGGCGGTTGCGTTGCCGCCCAATTCTTCGATATACATATCCCTTTCTTCGTCCGAGAATGCATATCTCTGCTGTTTGCCCCTGAACACCTTATAAAGAGGAGGTGTTGCGGCATAAACGTGGCCTGCCTCGATAAGAGGACGCATGTGACGGAAGAAGAAAGTCAAAAGAAGGGTTTTTATGTGCGCGCCGTCAACATCGGCATCCGCCATAAGAATTATCTTGCCGTAACGGAGCTTGCTTATATCAAACTCACTGCCGATACCCGTGCCGAGCGCGAGTATTATAGGAATGATCTGTACGGAAGAATATACTCTATCAATACGGTTCTTTTCGACATTGAGAATTTTACCTCTAAGCGGCAAAATCGCTTGGAAACGAGAGTCGCGGCCGTCCTTCGCCGTACCGCCTGCAGAGTCACCCTCTACAAGATACAGCTCGGTGTATTCCATACGCCTTTCGTTGCAGTCCGCCAATTTGCTCGGCAGAGAGCTCGATTCCAAAAGACCCTTGCGCCTTGTAAGCTCGCGTGCCTTCTTCGCCGCCTCTCTTGCGCGTGCGGCAAGCACCGATTTTTCTATAATTATCCTTGCTACATCGGGATTTTCCTCGAAAAATACCGATAATTTCTCGTTTACTATACCCTCGACGAGAGTTCTTATCTCGCTGTTGCCCAATTTTGCCTTTGTCTGGCTTTCGAACTGAGCATCCTCCAATTTTACCGAGATAACGGCAGACAAGCCTTCTCTTACATCGTCGCCCGTCAGCTTCTCGTCGTTCTTAAACAAATTATATTTCTTGCCGTAATCGTTAAGCGACTTGGTGATACCAACCTTAAATCCCGTCTCGTGCGTACCGCCGTCAACCGTGTGCATGTTGTTCGCAAACGAAAGGATAGAGTCGGTTATCGTTTCGTTGTACTGAAGCGCGATCTCGGCAACAGATCCGTCCTTCTCGCCCGAAACATAAATTACGGGATGCAGAGGGTCTGCGCCCTTTTTCTGGTTCAAAAACTCTACAAACGAGCGTATACCGCCCTCGAAACAGAAGTTTTCCTCGGTATCTTCAACGGTTCTCTTGTCGCAAATGGTTATCGACACGCCTGCATTAAGGAAGGATTGCTCGCGGAGCCTTGTTTTTACGGTTTCGTAATCGAACTCAACCGTTTCGAATATAGCATCGTCGGGCCAGAACCGTACATGAAGACCGTGAATATCGGTCTCACCAGTTTCGCGGAACTCCTCTACAACATGGCCTCTCTCGAAAGCTATATAATAACTCTTGCCGTCGCGGTGGTTTCTAACCTCGACACGCTTGGAGAGCGCATTAACGACCGATGCACCCACACCGTGCAGACCGCCTGCGATCTTGTCACCGCCCCCGCCGAATTTACCGCCCGCGTGGAGTATGGTATAAATAACCTCAAGCGTCGGCCTGCCTACCGTCGGGTGTATACCGTTGGGAACACCTCGACCGTCGTCGGTAACCTCGCAGCTGCCGTCGGTATGAAGCGTTACTCTGATATTTTTACAGTAGCCTGCCAAAGCCTCGTCGATAGAGTTATCAACGATCTCGCTTATAAGGTGGTGCAGACCTTTTACCGAGGTTGTACCTATGTACATGCCGGGGCGTTTTCTTACCGCCTCAAGCCCTTCCAATACCTGTATTTGGCTGTCGCCGTAATTTTCTTCAACAGGACTGATTATATCCTTCATGTTTTCGTCCATTTTTTACCTGCGCATTATATGCTCGATAAATCTTTTTTTGGCCGAAAATGTATTTTTCGGTCGTTTTTTTCGAATCTAAACCGTTTTTAATTCAAAAACTTCGGTTTCGTTTGCTCGTTTTTTTATACTTTCGG
>JAZTZF010000100.1:0-5686 GCA_045637325.1 Eubacteriales bacterium
CTTTGTTGTACCAAAGACCTAACCAACCGCCGTTGTAATCGATAGCATCGATTTTCTGGCCGTCGGTAAGGTCAGCGTTGTGAGCAGCTACAGTGCCGTCTGCATTGATAACAGCTGCGTCAGCGCCGGTGTAGGTTTTGCCGAGTGCTACGTTGGTAACTTCTGCTGAAGCGAAGACGCTGAACAGAGAAACAACCAAAATAGCAGAGAGAAGAATCGCAGTGATTTTCTTCATTTTGGTTTTCCTTTCTTAAAAAATTTTTCAGTAATAAATACCTGTCTGAAGTATACCATACTATTTTATATGTGTCAAGTTTTTTTAAAAAAAGTTTTACTTTTTCGCATGGGAATTTTTACAAAAAAGAAAGACGGCGTTTAGACCGTCTTTCCTTGATATTCAATAGAAAAATTATCTGCGGGTCTTGATAACGACTGCAGAGCCTGCGATAGCTACGAGAGCAATGATAGCAAAGATGATCATGCTGGAAGAATCGCCGGGCACAACGGGAGCGTTGGGGGTGGAGTCTTCGGGCTGTTCGGAACTATCGTCTGCCGTATCGATCTTAACGGTGATGTCGCCGTTTGCATACCATTTGCTGTAGGGGAGATTAGCGGTTCTGACAGCGCCCTCGGCAGGAACTACAGGGTAGAAGAGACAAACGTTTTCGTTAACCTTGTTAGAAACGCTTATGAAGTAATCAAATCCCTTAGTACCGTTGAATTCCGCAAGGTCAACAGAAAATTCCATGTAGGTGACGTCGCCTTCCGAAACAACCTCTGCCGTAAGAGAAGAGTTTGCAATAGCGGCAGCAGAGTTTGCGGTGGTGGAGGTGTTTTTCATTGCCTTGAGAGTGTCTGCGTTTATATCATAGAAATGAGTATAAACGTTTGCATTGTTGTTGGTTCTGAGCCAAAGACGAACGTTGGTGCCGGCACCGTTGCCGCCGACTACGAGTGCACAGTCGATTGCAATTGCACCGTAAAGTTTGGTGCCGTCGGTAGCAAGCTTGTAAGCATACATAAGTGTATCGGAGGTGGTGGGAACAGCCTGCCAATAACCGTTGTCGGGATCAACGGTAATTACACCGTCTTCGCCCCATTCGCTAAGATCGCCGTCGATGGTAGGAACGAATGCGGGTTCTTCTTCGCTCTCTGCGTCTGAGGAATCGTCAGAAGGTACGGAAGAGGATGCGGACTCGAGAATCTGATCTTCATCCGATGACTCGGCTGCAACGGGTACAATACACATAGCGGCAAGAAGTACTACGGACAAAATAATCGATAGAAATTTCTTCATGTTTGTTTTCCTTTCCAAAAAATAATATTTGGGAACATATCCCTTATTTGGTAGAATTATATCATATTAATATATTGATGTCAACAATTTAGTTTGTTGTATGCTGTCATTTTTATGCATCAAAACGCGAAGAGAACGCTTGATAAAAAACAGCATGCTTGTTTTATTCACCGTAAAGCTCGATCTTGTGCATTTTTTCTTCGTTTATAGTTTCGAATATCTTTACCGTCTGCCATATAAAAATCACCGAGGCAATCAAACGCGGCGTAGCAACGGTGGGGTAAAAATAGGGTATTACAAACCCCATTGCCCATAATATTACCGAAACACAATAGAATATCCAAGATGCATTTGTCGGAACTTCATCGATTCCGAGGTTTTCCGAGAGCCTTTTTGTTTCCGAAAGAAAATGCTTGATGCAAAGCATACACAGTATGATCGCGGCAAGTCCCAAAATGGCGGCACCTGCAACGACGAGTATATCGGTTTCGTAAATTATTATCGCACCGTTTGGGGTTAATATCGTTCTATATATTTCGGTCGCCAATAGGATGAAAAAGGCAGGCAATGCAAGCCTTTTTGTCTGTTTGAAATCGCTTATTCCGTTAAAGAAAAACATTGCCGCAAAAAGTACCAAAAACATTGCGGAGGCAGGGATGATCCGAATATTGTCGAATTTTACATCCAACGCAAAGAACAGCGCAAAATATATCGCATATGTCCCTCTGCGGAGCTTTTTCGGAAGAATCTTTTCGGGACGCGAGGTATATTCGCAGGTATAACGCATATCCAGTTCTTCGCCTGCTTCTTTATAGAATGTTTTTATAAGTTTTATAAAAGAGATATACCAAATGACCGAGGTTACCAATGCAATCAGCGTGAACATCACCACGATGACGGGCTTCATTTTTACAAACGCCGAAATGGCGTCGTAAGCATCGGGATCGAGTTCGGTAAAAAGATTCCATTCTATCAATGCGATCAGTTCGGGAATGAACATTGCCGCAATACGGACAAAAAAGGCGAGGTAGGACAAAAATGCCGTTCCGTCACATTTTGCAAGCGTTTGGTTGTGGTTGTTGCGAAGCGCGAAATAGGAAATTCCGCCGAACAGTTTTTTGAAAATAACAATGTAGAGTATGCTCTGTACTATCGAAAAACCGGTCACCGCAAGCAACCTGTTCGTGCCGATGTCTGTCAGAAAAACGGCACGCATTAAAAGAAGGTGTATAAATTCAACTGCGGTAAGATATAGGATGCTTTTTCTGGCATCTTCTATAGAACCGTCGAAATAGGCGAGCTGAGTCAGCCCGAAAAATATCGGCACACAACCGATAACATCGGGCAAAATATCCAGTCCGAAAGGAACCGGATTTATAAAAAACGCAAAACCTATCAAAAGCAGCAATGCGCTTCTTTTTGCGATGCTTTTATTTTTTCTTGTTGTTTCGTTTTTCAAGCTTTCTTGCTGCCTCCTGCTTGTCTTTGTGCATCTTTTCAAGCGCCGCCGCGCGCTCTTTTGCGATAGCCTGTTTGTCCTTTTCGTATTGCTTTTTGCTGGTTATAAGCACGAAACAGGTATGAAGGAACAATATATTGATTATTATAACCGCATATTGAATTATATATTGCAAGGTATTTACCGTGAAGCCGATATTTCCCAACAAACCGCCCATATTAAGCACGCCTGCAACGAGCGAGAACGATATAAACATCAATGTGAACACAAGACGGTTTTTCGCCTGCTGTTCCAGCTTTTCGGCTTGGCAATCGTGTGCGATTTTTATAACCGCGCTTATCCAGAAAAACGACATTATAAGCCAAGCCGCCAGATGCAAAATAAAGGTGATGCTGTTAAGCGTTGGATTTTTGGTGATATCGTAAATGCCGAGCACCGTGCATATTTGTAAGATACCGCGCGGAAGCATAAACAACGCCGACACGGCGGCGCGCAAAAAGGTTGTTTCCAGCCTTGACGCCAGAAAAAAACCGTATGCCAGCAAGGGCGCGGCAAAAAGCGCCCCTCCGAGTTCATGCAGCAGCAAAAATGCGTAACCGAATAATGCAATTCCGAATCCCATGTTGTACCTGTTTCTCCTTGGTTTATAGAGTGTTAACGAAATATGCTTTGCTGTATCTCAAGCCTTCCGTTTAGAAAAAACACCCGTTAACCGCAACATTTTTTATACTTTTTTCCGCTTCCGCAAGGGCAGGGGTCGTTGGGTCCGACCTTTTCATCGCGTTTTACGGGAGTAGGTTTTACTTTTTGGGCACCGTCCGAGCGCATGCTCGCCGCGCCGTTAAGAACCTGCTTGCGCTCAACGCTTGTTTGGCGCGGTCTTGCAGAAAGAATCATTCTTGCGGTGCCTGCGCGTATAGCGGAGATCATTTCCTCAAACATGGCACCGCCCTGAATTTTATATTCGACTATAGGGTTCCGCTGAGCATAGGCGTTCAGACCTACACTGCCCATCAGATCGTCCATGGCGTCGATATGCTCTACCCAGCGCGAATCGACGTTTCTTAGCAAAACAGAACGCTCGACCTCGCGGAATACCTCGGGGGTAAACGTTTCCTCCTGCTTTTTAAGCAGTTCCTGCGCACGCTCCCAAAGTATATCGGTAATGTCGGAAGCGTTAAGATTTGCCATGTCGGATTGACCGTATCTGAAATCATCGTCACCGCAAAGCAAACCTTTGAAAGAATTGCGTATCTCGTCGAATTCCCATTCGTCGGGAACGTCCGACTGAGTATGCACAGCAACCGTTTCAGAGATATGGTCGTGAACCATTTTCTTTATTTTGTCGGAAATATCGCCGCCGTCGAGTACTTCTTTGCGTTCTTTGTAAATGAGCTCGCGTTGGAGATTGATAACATCGTCATATTGAAGAACGTTCTTTCTGCGCTCGAAGTTCTGACCTTCGATTCGCTTTTGGGCGTTCTCAATTGAGTTCGAGAGGATGCTTGCGGCTATAGGCTGGTCGTCGGGCATCTTTAGTGCATCTACAACCCCCAAAACCCTGTCGGCGCCGAACAATCTCATCAGATCATCCTGCATGGAAATGAAGAAACGGCTTTCGCCGGGGTCGCCCTGACGTCCTGCGCGTCCCCTAAGCTGGTTGTCTATTCGACGGCTTTCGTGGCGTTCTGTACCCAAGATGAACAATCCGCCTGCTTGGCGCACCTTGTCCGCTTCGACGCTTATATCTTTTTCAAATTCTTCCTTTAATTCCGCGAAACGCTTTCTCAACGCAAGGATCTCTTCATCTTCGGTTTCGCCGAAGTTGGTCGCCTCGTAGAGCATATAATCGTTAAGACCTTCCTTGCGGAGAACGTCTTTCGCGAAAAATTCCGAGTTACCGCCCAACATTATATCGGTACCTCTGCCTGCCATGTTTGTTGATATGGTGACAGCACCCAATTTGCCTGCCTGTGCGATTATTTCGGCTTCTTTTTCGTGATGCTTTGCGTTAAGAACGTTGTGTGGTATGTTTCTTGCTTTTAGTATTTTAGATAACTGTTCGCTCTTTTCGACCGATACGGTACCGACCAATACAGGCTGTCCCTTTGCACGGCATTCTTCTATCTGGCGTATTATTGCCTCGGTTTTGCCCGATATGTTTTTGTAAACAACGTCGTTATGGTCCAGACGTATCATCGGTTTGTTTGTCGGGATCTCTATAACGTCAAGCGAGTATATTTCACGGAACTCGTCTTCTTCGGTCAGCGCGGTACCCGTCATACCCGAGAGCTTTTTGTACATTCTAAAGAAGTTCTGGAATGTAACCGTCGCCTGTGTGCGGTTCTCGTTTTGAACGGTCACGCCTTCTTTTGCTTCTATTGCCTGATGCAGACCGTTGGAAAAACGTCTGCTGGGCATAATACGCCCCGTGAAAGAATCGACAATAACTACCTTGCCGTCCTGCATTACGTAGTCGATGTCCTTTTGCATGACGCCGCGTGCACGGATGGCGTTGTTAAGATAGTGCATCAGCTCGCCATTCTCGCCGTCGCCAATGTTTTCCAGACCGAAGTGCTTTTCCGCCTTCTGCAATCCGTTCGAGGTGAACATACAGCTTCTTGCTTTTTCGTCTACGATATAATCTTCCGAAATATCCTCGTCGCTTTTCTTTGCGTCGAATTCTTTTATGCGGTAGCATTTAAGCTTCCGTACAAACTCATCGGCTTTTTTGTACATCTCGCTCGATTCGCCGCCTGCGCCGGAGATAATAAGCGGCGTGCGCGCTTCGTCGATAAGGATAGAGTCCACCTCGTCAACTATGGCAAACTCGTGGCCGCGCTGTACGACATTTGATTTGTAAACCACCATGTTATCGCGCAGATAGTCGAACCCGAACTCGTTGTTCGTACCGTAGGTGATATCGGCGT
>JAZTZF010000101.1:0-5073 GCA_045637325.1 Eubacteriales bacterium
TACGGCTGTTTTTGTACGTTTTTCGAGTTGGGGTCACCGAAAAAGACGTTTGTGTTGTCGATAAGCACACTTTTAAAATCGCCCACAAAAGGCTGACCCGTCTTAATATCGGTGTCCCAGTAGGTGTAGCATACCGCATCACCCGAAACGGCGGCGTCGGTCAGCGACAAGGCGAGCAAGTCGTTCATTTTGTTCTTTTCCCAACGCATATCAACAATAGCGTTGAGCTTTTCAGAGGCGGTGTTCGCCTCCTCCTCGCTAAAACCGCTGCCGCCGTAAGGGCAGGCGAAAGAATAGCGCATCTTAATAGGAGTTTGCATTATACTGCTGGTAAAGAACCCAATAATGCGCTTAAAGATATTGAACACCGGTGTAGGCAGTCCGCCTGCATTAAGGTTGTCCCATTGATCGCCTCTGAAAAACCGTTCGTTGGTGTTCACGTTTTCATAAAGATTGATCGAGTAATTGTACTCTTTGCCCTTTTCATAAAGCTCCCATTCTTCGGTAAAGGGCTTGCTTTTGTTGTGTTTCATCGTTCTCCTTTCGAAAACATAATAATCGCGTCAGTAGCCTATAAATTCAGCAAAATCGCTTTCTTCGGGTGTTTTCGGGATATCAAAAGTGTATAGGCTTGAGGAAAAAGCATTTTTTCTTTTGGGCGACGGTTTCGGTTGTCTGGACATAAGTGCGTACCGCAACGCTTCGGGCGCATGCGTAATTTCATGAGGGGTGCTGGCCGCATCTTCGCGTATTTTTTCGTCAAACCTAAGCAGAGGAAGACACCTTATCAAGTTTTTGCACTCATGCGAGATCTGTAATTTAGGCTCGCCGCCAAACGAGTCGCCCGATTTCAGATACTCCCTTACAATACGCCAACCTGCAATTCTGCTGTTGTCGGCTTTTATCATGTGCTTAAGTCCTCTGTTAGTCATAATGTCAAATCCGCTTTTTCCGCTTTCCTGCCGTCGGTTCCAAAGGTCGGGCGATGCGACGGTGTAGCGTATTTTTTCGCCTTTGTCGGTTGCGCCAATGATTTTGTCCGCAGCTTCCGAAAGCAGCAAATTACTTTCATACAGCTCTCTGTAGACGGTTATCCTGCCCGTTTTGTCTGCGGCGCACCAAAGACATGCGGTCATATCAAGCCCGTAATCCAGCGCGCGGAACCGAATCGCACCGTCGGGAATATCGGCATTGTGATGAAAAACGTGCCGACTCGGGTTAAATTCGGGAAAGAAGGCACCTTCAAAGGCATCCCAGTCGCCGTAAAGCATTGCTTTCCGCCGTATTTCGGGAAGGTTCATTAGTGTGTCGAGATATTCGGGGTTGTTTTCCATAATGTATTTGTTGTCAAACACCAAACTTTTAATAAAAAGATAGTCATTCGGCTTCTCGCTCCCGCGGAAATCCCTGTCAATAAACCGTCTTTTAACCCATTCGTGTCCGACCCCACCGGGGTTGCAGGTAAAATACATTCTCGGAATAAACTTTGTTTTCATGTTTCCGCTGGCTCTGTTGCTCTCGGTAAGGGCAAGAAACTGAAATTCTGTAAAGTGTGTCGCTTCTTCCAAACCGATAACCTCATAAGCCTGTCCTTGAAACTGCAAAACATCGTTTTCGCTGTCGCAATAACCCAGCTTTATCCTCGAACCGTTGTTAAACCGAAACTCCTTTTCGCCTGCCGAGTACTTAGCCGCCCCTTTCAGTATCGCCATCATCGGTAACAGATGGTTTTCCCTCAGCTCGGCAAGCGTACGCCGTAACAGAAGTATCTGAATCCCGTCGTAATTCAGTGCAAGCAATATAAGCTTCATTCTCATCGCCCAGCTCTTACCGCCGCCACGTGCTCCTCCGTATGCGGTGTATCTTGCCGTCGATTCAAAAAATGCCGTTTGCTTTTCGTTCGGTTCGATAATTATCTCGCTCATTTTGCCCAGTCTGCGGCTTTGCCCTTAAAAACAACCGTTTCGGTGCAACCGCCCGTATCGCTGTCCTCGGGCTTGTCACGGTAGCCGTGGTTGTTTTTAAGATCAAACGATAATACAGCGGCAGGGATTTTCCCTCCGAAAGCCAACTGCTTTTTGATTTTTGCGATCCTGTTCCTTGCCAACCTTAGCGCAGGTCCAAACCTTTTGTCGTTCATTAACGCCATTATTTCGTCCCTTGTGGTGCCTAAATAATCGGCAAGCGATTCTATGTCGGCAACCTCGCCGCTTTCGGCAAGATAAAAATCAAAATATCTGCTTATCTTCTGTTCACATTCGCTTCGTGTAGCAAAAACCGTTTTTTTCTTTTTCTGTGTTTCCGCGTTAGTACCTCCTTTCGCTCCGACGCTGTCTGTCGGTTCATCGCACTTTTGCACACCCGACGCATTAAGTTTAATACCGTAATCACAAAATTTCATCCCGAATAAATCGCACCGAATTCTCACGAAAATCCCAAATCGGCAAAATAAAAAAGCTATTATCTCCCGTGAAACTCACGGTAAAATAATAGCTTTTATATTATAATGAAATTATGTTAAAATCTCGGCAATGATCTCGTTAGAAACACGGAACCCCTTGCTGTTCAACGCTAAAATCCCGTCTTCAAATCTGCCGTAGCCGAGCTTTGCAATCCGCTCGGCAATCGGGTATGCTCTTTCGGGTATCCTTGCACCGTTTGCGGTACGCAACCCCAGCATAATGCGCTCTTCTTCCGCCTCCGATGCCGAAATCGGAGCAACCGAATCATAATCGGTAGGCGCAAGCAGGGAAGTATAGCTTTGCAAGATATAGTACTTTATATCTGCTTTTGCCGAAAATCGCCTGCCGTTATAAAAAGAATGTGCACCTGCGCCGAAGCCAAAGTATTCTCCGCACGCCCAGTAGTTCATGTTGTGCTTCGATTCGAAACCGCTTTTCGCATACGAGGAAATCTCATAATGCCTAAAACCCTTTTCGGCTGCTGCTTTGCAAAGTAATTCGTACTGCTCTTCCTCACAGTCCTCGTCGGGGAAATCAAGCGTGCTCCGCTTTTCATAGATCGGAGTACCCTCTTCTACCTGAAGCGAATATGCAGAAAGATGGTCGATGCCAGTTGACATAATCATCTTTGCGCCGGTGATAAACTCTTCGGTGTTTTGTTTGGGCAGCGCAAAAATCAAGTCCGCGCTGATGTTGTCAAATCCTGCTGCCCTTGCGTCGGCAATACACTTTTTCGCATCTTCAAAATCGTGTATACGCCCCAAGAAATGCAAAATCTTGTCATTTGCGGCTTGAACACCGATAGATAACCTGTTTGCTCCCGATTTTTTCAATGCGGACAGCGAATCAAAATCAACCGTTCCCGGATTGACCTCTACTGTTATCTCGCAATCCTCTGTCAAAACAAAACGCGTGGCAATAAACTCTACAAGTTTACATAATCTTTCGATTCCGAGCATCGGAGGAGTGCCTCCGCCGAAGTAGACCGTCGAGACCTTTTTTGTGCATTCAAAAAACGATATCTGCCGCATCAACGCTTCAAAATACGCCTGCTTTGTAGATTCGTCCTGATCGGGCAGGGAATAGAAAGCACAATAATTGCACTTTTTTGCGCAAAAGGGAATGTGTATATACAACGAGATGCTGTTATTCGTCATCGTATTTCAAAACCGCCATAAACGCCTCTTGCGGTACTTCGACCGTTCCCAGCGTTCTCATGCGCTTTTTGCCTTCTTTTTGCTTCTCAAGCAGCTTCTTTTTTCGGGTAATATCGCCGCCGTAGCATTTCGCAAGCACGTCTTTTCGCATCGCCTTTACGGTCTCGCGTGCTATTACCTTACCGCCTATAGCCGCCTGTACGGGTATTTCGAACAGCTGTCTGGGGATGTTGTCCTTCAGCTTTTCGCATATTCTGCGTGCTCTCGGATAGGCTCTGTCGGAGTGTACGATAAACGATAGCGCGTCCACAATGTCACCGTTAAGCAGAATATCAAGCTTGGACAGTTTGGAGGGCCTGTAGTCCTTAAATTCATAGTCGAGCGAAGCATACCCCTTGCTCTTTGACTTAAGCGAATCAAAGAAATCGTATACAATTTCGTTAAGAGGCAGTAAATAATGCAATTCGGCACGGTTGGTGTCGATATATTTCATATCTATATATTCGCCGCGCCTGTCGGTGCAAAGCTGCATTATCGTACCGACGTAATCGGTAGGAGTAATAATAGTCGCTTTCACAAACGGTTCGCATGCAGTTTCTATTGTTGCAGGATCAGGATAGTTTGTCGGGTTGTCTATATAAACAACCTCTCCGTTTGTCTTGTGAATCTCATAAATAACGCTCGGCGCGGTGGTAATAAGGTCGAGCATAAATTCGCGCTCCAAGCGTTCCTCAATGATCTCCATGTGCAAAAGCCCAAGAAAACCGCATCTGAACCCAAACCCAAGCGCAACCGAGGTCTCAAGCTCATAGGTAAACGAAGAGTCATTAAGCCTTAGCTTGTCAAGCGCATCCTTCAGATCGCCGTATTTCGAACCGTCAGCAGGGTATATACCTGCATAAACCATAGGCTGAGCCTTTTTAAATCCCGGCAAAGGCTTTTCGCAGGGGTTCTCGACCAACGTTACGGTATCGCCCACGTCGGTATCTGCAATGTTTTTGATGCTTGCTGTGAAGTATCCAACCTCACCTGCCTCAAGATATTCCTTCTTTTCGAGAGAAAAGGTAGAAAGCGTGCCCAGCTCAACGATCTCGAACTCTGCACCTGTGTGCATCATCCTTACCTTGTCGCCCAAACGCATTCTTCCGTTTACAACACGGATATAAACCACAACACCCTTGTAGGAGTCGTAGTAACTGTCAAAAACCCACGCCTCCAACGGCTTTTCACGGTCGCCCTTGGGGGAGGGAATGTTCTTAACTATCTGCTCCAGCACGTCTTTTATGCCGATGCCCATTTTTGCGCTTATGCAGGGGGCTTCGTCGGCAGGGATGGCGATAATATCCTCTATCTCGCGCTTTGCCATTTCGGGGTCTGCGCTCGGAAGGTCGATCTTGTTGATAACCGGAAGAATTTCAAGATCGTGATCGACGGCAAGATAAGCATTGGCAAGT
>JAZTZF010000102.1:0-9236 GCA_045637325.1 Eubacteriales bacterium
TACACCGTAATGCAGGTTACCTACACCGATACAAACACCGAATATTCCTACCTTGACCTATATTTGGGCAAAGAACGTCCAAATACGCCCGAATTTGCAAAATACTGCAACAAGGTATGCGAATCGGCAAAAAAACGGCGCAAAGGCGTTGTTGCACGAAATGAGTGCACACACGATATCGACGGTCTTATTGAGTTTTGTCAGACACAGACGACAAGTTTGTGATCGGGCAGAAACTTCTTTAAAAACGCATATGCCTCCGAAGGAGAAATTTGAAGATTACGCTTGGGGATAACTATCACCGAGCGTTTTTCTATATAAATATATATAGCCTTCGGTGCGAGATATATATTATCTATCTCGTCATAAAAGATCTCGCTGTATTCATTTTCTTCTTCGTTTTGCATCAACAGTTCAAACACAAAGCCGTTCTTTCCGAACTCGGTTCTTTGCTTGGCGCGGATTATCTTTGCGTTTTTATTGCAGGTGTTTTTTACGTTTACGTTCATGGTGTAAAAAAACATAGCCACGCAAAGAAGCAAAATACCCGCAACCATAAAATAGGCTTTGTTACCGTTTGACAATCCGAATACCACTAAGGCTATACAGCCAAGCACGAGCAAAAGCGCAAGGCATGCCGATTTTAGGCGGTAATATTTGCCTTTTAAGAAATTGAAACGAACGTATGCATTATAGTCACGCGGGGTAACGTAACCCAAGGACTTTAGCGACTTCATTTAAGCGTTCCTCCTACAAGAAGCTCCATAAGTTTCTCTCCGCGATCAAGATATACTCCGCTTGAACCTGCGTTTTTCTCGGAATAGCTTTTAAGACCGCTTTCGACCTCGTTTTGAGAATCGTACATTACAAAAGGAACCGAGGCGCGGATATGCGTACGCGCGCTTATGGGTGTAGGATGGTCGGGCAGAAGCAGAATACGGAAAGGCTCGTCCTTCGAGCGAAGATAATCAAACACGCCCGAAAGTATATATTTATCTATATTCTCTATCGCCTTTATCTTGTCATCGACCTTGCCCTGATGACCGCATTCGTCGGGTGCTTCGACATGGATATATACAAGGTCGGCACCATTTTCGAGCTCTTTTATTGCGGCATCGCGTTTGCCTGTATAATTGGTCTCGAGCGTGCCGGTTGCGCCCTCTACCTCGGGGACGTTCATGCCTGCGCAAAAGCCGATACCCTTGATAAGATCAACGGCGCATACAACAGATGCCTTAAGACCTGTTTTTTCGGCAAACGACGGAAGTGACGGCTTTTTGCCGGGACTCCACAGCCACAACGAATTTGCGCGTTTTAATCCGTTGCGCTCCCTCTCGATATTAAGCGGATGGTTATTAAGAAACTCGTAAGACGCTTTCATAAGCTCGCGCATGGGGCGAGAGGATTCCGACTGCGGAAGATAATCGCCTATACGTCTGCCGATGATATCGTGCGGACGCGAAAAATCGTCAAACTCGGGGCAATTCTTCCAGATAAGGCAATGGCGGTAGCTGATCCCGCAATAGAACTTTAGAAATTCGTTACCGAAACGCTCCTGTACCGCATCTATAAGAATCTTCGCCTGCTCGGTAGGTATTTCATCGGAGGAGTGGTCGAGCATGGTAAGATCCTCGTATTCGCCGTTTCCGCCGAGTGCTACGATATTTGCTCTTATGGCGGTTTCGTCGTCCTGCATCTCTATACCGATGCTTGCCGCCTCCAGCGGAGAACGACCCTTGGAATAAACGCGGGGGTCGTAACCCAATACCGAAAGGTTTGCAGTATCGCTTTCCGGCACCATTCCCTCGGGAACCGTATCTACCATGCCGTTTATACCTTTTGACGCGAGATAATCCATGCAAGGTTTATTTGCAACCTCGAGCGGTGTTTTTTTGGCGAGTGCCGCCATGGGAAGATCTGCCATGCCGTCACCGAGCATTACTATATATTTCAAGTTTTTCACCCTTTTCGATTTAAAAATATTATTACAATTTAGAGTATAACAAAATACTCGATTAAAATCAATCGTTATTATTACTGTTTTTGTGGTTTGAGTTTTTATTTTCGTTGACAAAACCGACGGACGGTCTTATAATAAATTAATAATCGGAATAATTCCTAACGAGGTTGCTGATGAAAATTAAGGATGGATTTGTGTTACGCGAGGTCGCGGGGAGCTGTGTCGTGATGAATATCGGCGGCGAGCTTGATTTTAATAAAATGATTACGCTCAACGAAACGGGCACGATCATCTGGAAAGCGATAGACGAAGGTCTGGATGCAGAACAGATAGCATGCCGTATCGCGGATGAATATGACGTCTCTGTCGAAAGTGCTTTGTCGGATGTGAATCTGTTCATAAGTAAAATGAGCGATATAGGTGTAATTGAATAAACAGATTAATTTGAACGACATCTTCCCTATCATCAGCGAACAACTCGAATACGGCGGAACGACATCCTTTACCATCCACGGCACGAGTATGCTGCCATTTTTGAAAGATCGCAAGGACAAGGTTTGGATATCCAAAGCCACACGCGAATATAAAAAATACGATATTATTTTTTACCAGCGCGAGAAATACGGTTTTATTCTCCACCGTATAGTAAAAGTGACAAAAGACGGATACATCTGCAGAGGCGACAACCAAACCGACAACGAGCCGATTTTGAAGCGCGAAGATATTATTGCCGTAGTTACCGACTATGAGCGGAACGGCAAGAAAAAATCCGCCGATTCGCTAACCCATCGCTTGTACTCGCGTTTTTGGGTGAACACCGTATTTTTCCGCAAAGCAACGAGAAAAGCAGTATCTTTATTAAAACACAAAAAGGATTGATAGAATGAAAGTAGCCGTAATTGGCTCACGAGGGATAACAAACATCGATATCGGCAGATATATACCACCCGATGCGACACTTATAATTTCGGGCGGTGCGATAGGTGTGGACACGCTTGCAGAAAAATATGCCGACAAAAAAGGTATTAAGAAAATGATATTGTATCCTGATTACGAACTATACGGCAAAAGCGCACCTTTGATACGCGATAAGCTGATAGTTGATAATGCCGACTTGGTAGTTGCGATATGGGACGGCGTTTCGTCAGGGACAGAATTCACTATATCCTACGCAAAACGCAGAAATATACCGTGTGAGGTCTATATAGTATAAACGACAATTTAGAAAAGAGCCGTGGGCATCACAGCTCTTTTTTTATTTATGGGGTTCCAAAAAGTCACAAGACTTTTCTGGGAATTTCATTATCGAATTATCTCATATACAAGCGGTTGTTGGTCTGGTGCGGTATCGGATATTTTGAGAGAATCGAGCCATTGCTCATGCGCAGAAGAATGGTCGCTTACCGTACTTGATTGGAACCTTGCGATAACCTGACCTTTATTTACCTTATCGCCTACACGCGCAAGCTGAATTATGCCTGCAGTAGGATCGATATTATCCTCTTTTGAATTCCTTCCCGCGCCGAGCATCACTGCCGAAATACCCATACCCGATGCATCTGCCGAAGATATGTAGCCGTCTTTGGGCGAAACAAGCTCGGTAACGTATTTTGCCGAGCAAAAGCTATCAAGATCATCAAACACGCTTATATCTCCGCCTTGCAGAGATATCCAGCGGAGAAAGGTCTGATACGCCAAACCGTTATTCAAAACTGTATTGACCGCATCCATTGCTTCCTCGGGGGCAATATTTTTTGCAAGGCTTACCATCTCCGACGCGAGTGTTTTGCAGACCGCAAAAAGGTCGGAGTCTGTTCTATCTCCGCGGAGAAGCGACACCGCCTCGGCAACCTCCAACGTGTTGCCTATGCAGTAACCGAGAGGACGTTCCATATTTGTTATAACGGCAGAAACGTTCCTATCGGACAGCTTGCCTATAGACACCATTCGGCGTGCGAGTTCTTTTGATTCCTCGAGGGTTTTCATAAAAGAACCGCTGCCTGTTTTTACATCGAGAACTATAGATTTTGCGCCGCCTGCGAGTTTCTTGCTCATTATGCTCGAAACGATAAGCGGTATGCTCGAAACGGTTGCGGTAACATCGCGCAAAGCATACATTTTTTTATCCGCCGGCACCACATTTCCGCCTGCACCGCAGACACACACTCCGCACTCTGTTGCTATTGTCATAAAATCATCGGGAGATATATCGGTGCGGAACCCGCGGATCGACTCCAATTTATCGAGCGTGCCGCCTGTATGCCCCAACCCTCTGCCCGACAGTTTTGCAACCTTACACCCCAATGCCGCCGCAATAGGTGCGATAACAAGCGTTGTTTTATCGCCCACACCGCCCGTGGAGTGTTTATCTACCGAAGCGTCTCCAAAACGCGCAAGATCGAGCATTTCGCCCGATTGTGACATGGCGCTTGTAAGGCACGCCGTCTCGGCATCGGTCATGCCGTTGAAGCAGATCGCCATAAGCAGAGCCGCTATCTGATAGTCGGGTATCTTGTTTTTAACATAACCGTCTACAAAAAACTCTATTTCGGCGTCAGATAGTTCTGCGCCGTGGCGTTTTTTATCTATGATATCATACATTCGCATAATTGATCACCCCATTATTTTGTTGGTGAAGGACATCGGAAGCAGTTCGCGCAGAAGGTATTTTTCGTAGCTATCGCCTTTGGCAAGGATGACGGTAAAAGTATTTGCATCGCAAAACTCCGACAGTACCTGCAGACAGACTCCGCAGGGCGGACAGAGCGATTCCGAGGTTGAGTCCCTTCCGCCTGCTATTGCAATAGAAATAAACTCATTTTTGCCCTCGCTCACCGCCTTGAACACCGCCACACGCTCGGCACATACGGTGGGGGTATAGGATGAATTTTCGATATTGCAACCCATATACACCGTTCCGTCGGCACAAAGCAATGCCGCGCCGACACTGAACCCCGAGTAGGGCGAATAGGACTTTTTTGCGGCGTCTTTTCCTTGTATACAAAGTTCACGTTCAGTCATTTGTTTGTTCCTTTGCGATTTTTACTATACGGCTGGTGCCCAAGCGCGATGCGCCGAGAGCAATAAAATCCTCGGCATCCTGCAGGGATGCTATTCCGCCTGCCGCTTTTATTTTTAATCCGTCGGGGACGTTCTCGGAAAACAGTTTAACGTCCTCTTTTGTTGCGCCGTATTTCGAAAAACCGGTTGACGTTTTTATATAATCCGCACCTGCTTCGGCAACTATTTTGCACATCAGTTTCTTTTCCTCGTCGGTGAGAAGGCAGGTTTCGATGATTACCTTTAATATCTTGCCCTTGCATTCGTTACGAACGGCAAGGATATCCGAACGCACATAATCGATCATATTCGCCCTAAGCGCGCCGATATTTATTACCATATCTATTTCCGAAGCACCGTTTTCTACAGCCTCGCGCGTTTCGAATGCCTTGGCAGCGGTGGTTGTATTTCCGTTCGGAAAACCTATTACGGTACAAACAGGTATCCTGTCACCCAAATACTCTTTCGCCAACGAAACATAGCACGGAGGGATACATACCGAGGCAACTCCGAATCTTAACGCATCGTCGCAGAGTGCGATTATTTCGTCCGGTGTGGCGGTTTGAAGCAAGAGTGTATGGTCGCATTTGTTTAGTATTTGATCGATCTTCATTAATTTACTCCCGATAAAGAAATCTATAATTTTATTATATTTTATCATATTACAGCAGTGATATGCAATAGCTAAACACAAAAAGAGAATGCCTGTTACAAACGTAACAGGCATTGTAATTATATCAGGGCGTGTGAACGCGATGAATGATTACGCGTTTCTCTTTTTTGCGAAGCAATCGCTGCAGTAAACAGGTCTGTCATCAGAGGGCTGGAAGGGGATCTTTGCCTCTCCGCCGCATTCAGCGCAAACTGCGGTGAACATTTCTCTGGGTGCTCTGGTAGCCTGCTTTCTTGCATCTCTGCATGCCTTGCAACGCTGCGGTTCGTTCTGGAAGCCGCGCTCAGCGTAGAATTCCTGTTCGCCAGCGGTGAAAACGAATTCGTTGCCGCAATCTTTGCAGGTTAAAGTCTTGTCTTCGTACATTTGGTGGTTCTCCTCTTGTGGTTGTTTTATTTACCCTTTTAGGGATTTTTCGTGGTTAAACAGACAAATTTTCAGCATTGCCGACTATTTGCTTGAGTTTGTTCCTGATCCTAAAGACAGCATTCGAGATACTTTTTACACTTTTGCCCATGACAAAAGCAATTGATTCGTATGACATATCCGAAAGATACATATCGAAAACAGTTTTCTCATAGAGTGAGAGCGACTCGTACACTTTGTCGTACAGAAGTCTTGCGCGAACACCGTCGAAATGCACCTCTTCTGCCGAGGGGACTGTTTCCTCCTCGTGTAGCGGTTCCGAAACGGCCACTGTCTTTGAGATTTGTTTTGCGTATTTTCTGACGCCGCTGATTATGCTGTTTTTTACACATAGAGAAGCAAACGTTGCAAAGGAAGACGACTTCCCGTCATAGCTTCTGACTGCCTTTAGCAGACCTATAAGTCCCTCTTGGAACAGATCATCGTAGTTCGAAGGGGTGGGATCTATGTGCTTGATATGAAAATCGAGAACACGTTTATATGATTCTGCGAGGATCTCAAAAGCGTGTTCGTCGCCGTTCTTTGCACAGGCAATAAGCGTTGCCTCGTTAACGGCTATTTGGTTTGCGGAAGTGGTGGACTGCACGCTTGTTTCCTCCGAGATGATCGGCAGGTATAACAACCGTACCGAAAACCTTATTGTATTAATTAATTATACACAATTCATTGCTTTTGTCAAGTTTTTTTGAATAATCGCATCAAACTTCATCGGTTTGCACAATTTATTTGCGCAATTCGTCCGTTATCCTCTCTAATATGTGCCTTAGTTCGGGCATTTTGCCGAAAATATCTTTTGCAAGCGCAATCTGCGCCCTTGTGCGGATAAGGTTATGCTGAGGTTTTTTGCACTTAAAATACACGTCGCCGTTAAGATAGTCCGCCAGAAAACGCGCCGCAAGTTCCAGCGTCATTGCCAGCACGCCGTCGGGGAGAGTTCGGGGTTCACAAGGTGTTATTTGATCGTGAACCTGCGAAATGAAGCCCTCTGCAAAAGCGGCATAATAATTAAGATCAAGATAAACAGCCGAAGGATCGTCATTATCCTCTCCGCCGGGGTTAGCCGCGAAACGGACGGCATCGCCGAAATCATATGCAACAAGTCCCGACATGACGGTATCCAGATCTATAACGGCAAGGTGTTCTCCTGTTACGGTATCGAACATTACGTTGTTGCATTTGGTATCGTTATGAACCACACGCAGAGGCAAGTCTCCCCTTTCGGACAGGTCGCACAGCATGGCAGCCTCTTTTTCCATAGCCATAAGGTAATCGTACTCTTCCCTTACCTCGTTCAGCCTGCCTGCGACGTCGGCATTTGCCGCATCCTCTAAATCCTGATACCTTTTCTTGGTATTATGAAAATCGGGTATGGTTTCGTACAGTGTTTCTGCAGGAAAATCCAAAAGATATTTTTGGAACTCGCCAAACGCGATACCCGTAGCACGCAAAATGTTAATATCGGCGCGGTCTACACTCTTTGCGTTATAAACGCAGGAAAGCACTCTCCAATAATCGCCCGGCTGTGTGTGGTGATAATAACTTCCGTCTTTTTTGCGGTAATATCTCAAAACCCTGCGGCGTATATCGGGCACTCCGTCTTGGCGCATTTTTCTTTCGATATGGTCGGTCACGTTACACACGTTTTCCGCCACCTTGTCGGGGTTCGGAAATACTCTGTGATTGATGCGCTGAACGATATACTGTTTTATTTCGCCCTCAAAATCCGTTGCAGCGATATAAGTATCGTTTATGTTGCCGCTGCTGAGGCAGACGATGCCGAGAAGGGAGCCTTTTAATTGGAATTCTTCTATTATCGTTTGGAAAGTCTGATAAAGTTCTTTCTTCATCTTCTTATTCACTCATTTCTATGAAGTAATGAGGGTCTTCGCGATATTTCCGATCTGCTTTTTCCCACATTGCGGGAGCATATACAAGATGACATTCCGCCTTAAGTATGTTACCTACCCTAAGCTCGTCATCGGAGAGGAGATCTGCAAGGCGTTCGTAGCGTTGAAGAACGCCCTTGAATCCGTGCGCACGGCATTTTGATTTATAGGTTTTTCGGTTTGCATCGGTCAATGTATATTCGTAATCTCCTCCGTAGAGATAATCGGGAACGCTTAATTCCTCGACCGCATGCATTGATGTATTCGGACGCATTCCGCACCCGATAAAGAGTATCTTCCCTCTCAGTTCCTTTAAACGCCTGAAGGGAGAATTTTCGCCGCAGGGCGTATTATCCAAAACATGCCCTGATGTTATATAATCGCTGTTTTTTCCGAGCGCACAGCAGGAGTGTGTTGGATTCATACTGCGAACAACGCCCGAAACCTGTGTGCGAAAATACTCGGGCAATGCGCCGATATTCGACGGCGTATCGTAATAATCGAAAACAGGATTATTCGGATTGCAGTGCATATAACTCAGTGCGGGAAAGACGAGTGTTCCCTCTTCGCCCACTGCTTTTAACAGTCCTGCAATAACCTCGTCGGGGGAAACCCCTCCGAGCGAGCGTAGCGATGAATGCACCAAAACCGTATCGCCGTTATTTATGCCGAGTGATTTGGCATGTGACGAAATTTCGTTTGAATATTCCATCATTTTACACTCCTTTTTTTAATAAAATTACCTTTTTCGCAGGAATTATAATAGTTCCGTCATATTCCGTATTATTAAATATATCAACAGCTTTACCCACATTTGCATGATATGCGCTATCTGACATATTTGCGAAAATCAACAATTTTTCATTATCTTTAATACGAGTGACAAGTGCAACGCCGTTTGACAATACCTCTGCCGTCAGCTCTTCTGCCGTAAAAATCGGTTCATTTCGGCGCATTTTGTTGACCGCCTTGAAATAATCCGAAAAATCATCATCAAACCCGTTTTCGGGGAATGTCCGACGATTAAACGGATCGTGATATCCTTCCAACGCAATCTCGTCACCGTAATAAATACACGGGATCCCCGGCAATGCCGCAAGGAAAAGGTATGCCGTTTTCAGCAGTTCTTTTGCTTCTGCCAAAGCGTTTGCAGACATGCGCTTTACAGCGAGAACTGCGTTATCCTCACCCATATCGGGCTCGCCGCCGAGAAGAGTAATTATACGCTCGG
>JAZTZF010000103.1:0-1962 GCA_045637325.1 Eubacteriales bacterium
CCTTTAGTAAACCCGCAGCAACCTTTGCGCCCTCTGCTGAAATAGAATAGTGCATCCATTTGCCTTCCTTGCGACCGACTACAACACCAGAATCGCAAAGGATCTTCATATGGTGGGAAAGCGTTGGTTGCGTAACATTGAGTTCCTCAAGCATTTTGCAGGCACACTTTTCACCGCTTCTGAGCATCTTCAAAATGCGGATTCGGTTTTCATCACAAAAAGCTTTGAAGATCAATGCCGTTTTTCTTTCGTCCACTCCACACACCTCCCATAGACGTTTATCTATATATCATTATATTCAACACATAGATGTTTGTCAATAGGTAACGATGATTTTTTGCAGAAATGTCATCCTTGAAGGACGATATCAATTTCATGTGAGAGTTCGAATTCATACGCAAAACTGCCGAAAATATCTTTTTTGTAGCCCATAGACAAAAAGAAACGACAATTTTCGACAGAAGATTGTCGTTTCTTTTTGTTCTATTCACTTTTATCTCTTCGTTCTTCTCTCTTCTCTAAAATTGTCGTTTCCAGTGAAAAGATAAAAGAGAATAGATAAGAGAAAAGTTAGTTTTGCTTCACTAAAAACCGCGAAAGTTCGAATTCATACGCAAAACTGCCGAAAGCAATATCACTTGTGCAAGACAAATAGCCGTGTATCGCGCGCCTTGCCGCAGATATATCGCTCGTGCGAAGCACGAACATAATTGGGGCGCACTTCGTAAGGAAGTGCGCCCCACATGTGTCCTTTTTCTTTTTACTCTGCGGCATACAGAGATAACCAATGCTTTTTTGTCTATTGCGAAAATCGCGCCGACGAAAGCTGTCTTTTATATAAGAATAAGCTTCCGAACGGTTTGTGGCGTTGTCCTTATAGGAAACGCGAGAGGTAAAAAAAATTATCGGTAATTGCTTGACTTGTTTTGAGGGTGCGGATATTTTATCTACACCCCATAGCCGTTCAAATAAGTTTTAACAAATCGGCGCCCTTGGCATTGCACTTAATGGCTTTACGCAGGAACAATTTCACATCGTCGTCATTGTTTATGTAATGTGATATATCATAAGGAAGCGTGCCGTCGCGCTTGGTTTCTGCCGCAAGGTCCAATAACATAATGCAATCCTCTTCGGTCATGTTCAATGCACGTGCTATTACCATTTGCGTTTCACCCGAAGGTGCGGGGCGTTTTCCGCTTTCCATTTTGCTAAAAAATGACGGAGAAATTGATGTGATTTTGCATAATTTCCGCATGGATAAATTTGCCTGCATACGTTTGGCGGTTATAAACTTACCGAACTTGTTATCGTCAAGCATATTACCCTCCCGTTATCAGTCCTCGGGACAGCAGTTGATGTAACCTATTGCAACAAGTGTTTCTTCGGTGAAATCACAGTCTTCACAGTATTTAACATCATAGGTCTCTTCTTTGCAACGAGGGTTATATTTGTTTTGTTTATGGTAAATGACGTAAACGGTATCGTAGAGATAATCGTGCCCGAACAGGATACAGCCCAAGCCATAGGGCTGTGCAGAGGAACCGTCAAGACCGACAAGCTTCTGTGCTATCATCTCCTGCTGTTCGGCGGGGATGTTATTATTTGCAAACTCTACCGTATATTCGGTATCGTCTATTTGGTAATTATAGGTTGCGGGATCCGATTCGGTTGCTGCCGAATATACCGTCATTGCCGTCATAAGAATAACGGCTGTGATCAAAATACTTATTATCTTTTTCATTTTATTTCTCCTTTACATTGTTGATAATTAAAATCAGATCTTCGCGTGTACGCGCAGAAAAATAATATGTGTTGCCTTTGTAAAAACAATATGCAGTTAAATATTCGTCATAACAATCGATGTAATAATCGACACCGTTATGTTCATATATATCTTCGTTATTTGTTGGAAAATATTCCGCGGACAATTCAACGTCAACATTGACATTAAAATCATTTGTG
>JAZTZF010000104.1:0-2181 GCA_045637325.1 Eubacteriales bacterium
GGGGTGTGTTGAGCATGGCGTGCCTGCCGATTGCAAACGTTATAAACCAAAAAATAAAGGCGTAAATGATAGCGGTAATAGGCTTTTTGACCATTGCGTGTTCGGGTTTTTTATGATATACTGTATCGGCAATATTTTTCGTTTTGATCCGAATTTTGATGAGATTTTTGTTGATACATTATGAAAATTCATTTATACGAACACTTTACATATTCAAAACTGTTTCGCTTCACTCTGCCGTCGATAGCAATGATGATATTCACTTCGATATACGGTGTTGTTGACGGCTTTTTCGTTTCTAACTATGTCGGAAAAACGCCTTTTGCGGCTATAAATTTCATTTATCCGTTTTTGATGATACTCGGCGCATTCGGCTTTATGTTCGGTACGGGCGGCAGTGCTCTTATAGCCAAGACTCTTGGCGAGGGCAAACCCGACGAGGCGAAAAAGCTCTTTTCGATGTTTATCTATGTTTCTGTGGTTTCGGGCGTGATTTTGTCGGCGCTGGGGCTTGTTTTTTTAGAGGATATCGCAAAACTGCTTGGTGCCGAGGGCGAAATGCTCGAGAATTGTGTGCTGTACGGGCGGATAAGCCTGCTTGCGCTCCCTGCATTGATGCTCCAGTTCGAGTTCCAGAGTCTTTGCATAACAGCCGAAAAACCTCAGCTCGGTCTTGCGGTGACCATTGCCGCAGGCGTGACGAACATGGTTCTCGATGCACTGCTTGTGGCTGTTTATCCTTTAGGACTTGCAGGCGCGGCGATCGCAACGGCAATAAGCCAATGCGTGGGCGGATTGATACCTCTTATATACTTTGCATTGCCGAACTCGGGTCTTCTGAGATTGACAAAGACAAAAATCAATATGCCCGCTCTGCTGAAAGGCTGTGCCAACGGCTCCAGTGAGCTGATGACAAATATATCCATGTCGCTGGTCGGAATGCTGTATAACTTCCAGCTCAACCGCTTTGCGGGCGAAGACGGCATTGCGGCTTATGGTGTTTTGATGTATGTGAACATGATATTCATTTCGGCATATATCGGGTATTCGGTAGGAACGGCGCCGATCATCGGGTATCATTACGGTGCGAAAAACCATGGCGAATTAAGAAGCATATTAAAAAAGAGTTTTGTTATTTTGGGTATCTGCTCGGTTAGTATGCTTGTGTCCGCGCTGGTGCTTGCACATCCTCTAGCTTCTCTGTTTGTTGGCTATGACGAGGGGCTTATGAGTCTAACGCTCCGAGCATTCCGCATCTTCTCGTTTTCATTCCTGTTCGCAGGGATTGCGATATACGGTTCTTCGTTTTTCACGGCACTTAATAACGGACTCGTTTCGGCAATTATTTCGTTTCTGCGATCGCTTGTTTTTCAGGTTTCGATGGTGTGGTTTCTCCCTATGCTTTGGGGAATAGACGGCGTGTGGATCTCTATAGTGTTTGCCGAGTTATTGGCACTTGCGGCAACGCTGATATTCATATCCGCCAACCGCAAAAAATACAACTTTTAGCGTCAAGACCACCGGTTGAACTGGCGGCTTGCACAGCCCCTATAAGGGTCTAAAAAGGGACTACTGAAGATATGACACCGCATTACACTCTCAGGCAACCGCTCACGTGCGGCTGCCTTTTTTGTATAAGAAAATGGAGACGGCTTCTTTATGAAGCGTCTCCATTGACCGTCTTTTTTATTTCGTTCATACAAAAAGTATTATCAGCCTTTGACTAATGTTACCGCCAAACCGATTATTATGTTTATGATAACTAAAAATCTTGTCATTCTAACATGGTTGAGCTCGTATTTTTTACAACCCAATGTCAAAATTATATTGGCGAGTGTCGAAGCAACCAAAAGGACAATCATTATTGCCGGTATATTTCCCGGAACCACTTTTGCAGTATAATCTAATGGATAATATACGGATAATGAATAATATAGGGGACATCGCTGCTGCTATACATAAAGCAGATATAACTTGTATTGCTGGAAGACTCAGACACATTTGATGTCGGTTGGATTTGATTAGCTCCGCAGTGTGGACAAAAATTTCGTTGTTAACCAATTACTTTCCGCATTTCCTGCAATATGTTTTTTCTTGAAAATAACAGTGTAATTTTGTGAAAGATTTTTAAAATTAAGTCATATTATTAGATTTACGGTTTTTCAACGGTAACACCGAAAT